>RDYO01000101.1 GCA_004293385.1 Verrucomicrobiota bacterium | reverse complement strand
GACACGCGCCACCGACTGTCCGAGCTCGGCGGCGAACTCCACCGCCTTTCGCCCAAGGCACGCCTGGGCGTGACGCGCGAGAAGCTCGGCCAGCTCGGCAAGCGCCTCCGCTCCGCGGGCTTCGAATCCATCCTCTCCCGCGGCTACGCGATCGTACGCGACGCCGACGGCGTCGTCATCACCGGACGTGAGGCGGTGACGAAGGGGCGGAAGCTACGCCTGAAGTTCGGCGACGGCGAAGCCGACGCGACGGGTGGCTGAGGCGATCTCAAGGTAGGGCTGACCGGCCCGGTCAGCCGTTCGCCGAAGGGCGAACCCAGGTAGGGGCACGATTCATCGTGCCCTCCCACAAAGGAGGGCGTGGCAAAGCCACGCCCCTACCCTCGGCCGCCCTGCGGCGGCCCTGATGCAACGAGGACAGCACGTGGTGCTGTCCCTACCTCGAAGACCGCCGATCAGTAGGCCTTCGCCATCACCACGCGGCGAGGGCTGGGCTCACCGGTGACCACGCACTTGCCCGGCTCGTCCTTGGCGTCGAGCGGGATGCAGCGGATGGTGACCTTGAGCTCTTCCTTGAGGCGCTTCTCGACGGCCTTGGAGCCGTTCCAGTGGCACAGCGCGAAGCCGCCGTGGATCTCCGGACGCTCCGGGGTCTTGGCGGTGAAGTAGGCCTTCAGTTCTTCGAAGGTGTCGATCTCGCGGGTGTGGGCGGCGCGGTGGGCCTTGGCGCGGGCGAGGAGGTTGTCCTGGATGGACTGCAGGCGCTCGACCACGGTGGCGACGAATTCGGCGCGCGGGATGCCGGCCTTCTCGCCGGTGTCGCGACGGGCGACGAAGACCGCGTTGGCCGCGAAGTCGCGCGGGCCGACTTCGACGCGCAGGGGCACGCCCTTCTTGATCCAGCCCCAAGCTTTGTCGCCGCCGCGGATGTCGCGGTTGTCGACGGTCACGACGACCTTGCGGTCGTGGAAGCGCTGGGCGGAGAGCTCCTTCTGGAGCGACTGGCAATAGGCGAGGATGTCGGCCTTCGTGGCGTCGTCCTTGTAGATCGGGCAGATCACCACGTGCTGCGGGGCGAGGCGGGGCGGAGCCACGAAGCCGTCGTCGTCGGAGTGCGTCATGATCATGCCGCCGATGAGGCGGGTGGACACGCCCCACGAGGTCGTGTGCGCGTACTGCTGGGTGCCCTTCTCGTCCTGGAACTGGATGTTGCAGGACTTGGCGAAGTTCTGGCCGAGGTAATGCGAGGTGCCGGCCTGGAGGGCCTTGCGGTCCTGCATCATCGATTCGATGCAGAGCGTGTCGACGGCGCCGGGGAAGCGTTCGCCCTCGGTCTTGCGGCCCTTGATGACGGGCATCGCCATGTAGTTCTCGGCGAAGTCGGCATACACCTCGAGCATCTTGTTGGTCTCCTCGACGGCCTCGGCTTCGGTCGCGTGGACCGTGTGGCCTTCCTGCCAGAGGAACTCGGCGGTACGGAGGAAGAGGCGCGTGCGCATCTCCCAGCGGACGACGTTGGCCCACTGGTTGATGAGGATCGGGAGGTCGCGGTAGGACTGCACCCACTTCGAGTAGGTCTCGCCGATGATGGTCTCGGAAGTCGGGCGGACGATGAGCGGCTCTTCGAGTTCGCCGGCGGGGACGAGTTTGCCGTCAGGTCCGGCCTCGAGGCGCGAGTGGGTGACGACGGCGCATTCCTTGGCGAAGCCGTCGACGTGCGCGGCTTCCTTCTGGATGTAGCTGACCGGGATGAAGAGCGGGAAGTAGGCGTTCACGTGGCCGGTCTCCTTGAACATCGCGTCGAGGTCGCGGTGGATGTTCTCCCAGAGGGCGTAACCCCACGGCTTGATCACCATGCAACCACGGACCGGGCTGTTCTCAGCCAGGTCGGCGTGCTTGATCACCTGCAGGTACCACTCGGGATAGTCATCCTGGCGGGTCGGGGTGATGGCGGTCTTCGGTTTGGCGGCGGGCTGCTGGGACATAAGGTCAGTAAAGAGGAAAGGGACGCCGCAGGGCAAGACGGGTTCTTCTTTCAAGGTAGGGTCAGCACTGCGTGCTGACCTAGCTAGGTCGGCACGCAGCGCCGACCCTACCCAAGACAAAAGATGGTCCTCAAACTAAGCTTTCTTCGCTTTCCAGAAACGCGGGCGGCCGCTCATGTCGGGCAGGCCCGCGGACTCAGCATAACCGAGCTGGGCCGACAGTCCCGCCAAGGCGGCGTGCTGATCGATGCCCGTCTCGCAGAGCACCCAGCCGCCGGCGCGCAGGTGCTTCGGGGCGTCGGTCAGGATACGGCGCAGGTCAGCGAGGCCTTCCTCGGGTGCGATCAGCGCGGACTTCGGATCGAACTCGCGGACTTCCGGATCGGCCTCGGCGACTTCGGCTTCGGTGAGGTACGGAGGATTCGAGACGATGAGGTCGTAGGCGTCGGTCACGGCCGCGAACCAGTCGGACTCCGCGAAATTGACGCGCTCGGTCAGATTGCACTGCGCGGCGTTCTCGCGGGCGAGGGCGAGGGCGTCGGCCGAACGATCGACCGCGTCGACCTTCCAGAGCGGACGCTCGGCGGCGAGGGCGAGCGCGATGGCGCCGGAGCCCGTGCCGAGGTCGAGCACGCGGACGGCCTGGTCTTCCGGGAAGAGCGCGAGCGCGAGGTCGATGAGCTCTTCGGTCTCCGGACGAGGGATCAGCGCGCGCTTATCGGACTTCAGCACCAGATCACGGAACTCCACCTTACCGATGATATGCTGAAGGGGCTCGCGGTTACCGCGACGGACCGTGAGGTCGCGCAGGCGCTTCACTTCGTCATCATCGAGCAGGCGTTCGAACTGCAGATACAGGTCGAGCCGCTTCATCCCGAGACCGGCGGCGAAGAGGTGCTCGGCCTCCATGCGCGGCTTCTCCAGACCCTTGCGTGCGAGGAACTCCGCGGCCTTCTTCAGCGTCTCGAGGAGGTTCTGCATCAGCGGGCGGCGGCGCGGGTCAGGCGGTCGTTGTAGGCGGCGCCGATGCCGGCGGACGGCGCGAGCTCGGCGTGGATGGTCTCGTAGCCGCGGGCGTCGAGCTGACGGAGCAGGTCGAAAAGATTGCGCGCGGCCTCCTCGGTCGAACCGTCCTCGGAAAGCAGGAAGACGTCGGCGTTGGCCGGAGCATGCGCGCGGCGGCCCAGGAAGAGCACCGCGGAACGCAGGTTGGCGATCACCGGCAGCGTGCCGTTCGGGAAAAGCACGACGCGGGTGGCGGGGCTGTAATGACGCTCCAGCATCCCCGGGGCGTCCTGCGCAGCCTGCTGGTTAGCGGCGCGCGTGACCACCTCGACGTCGCCAAGCAGTTCGCGCAGCTTCTCAAGCGGGATCGGCCCCGGACGCAGCAGACGGGCTCGACCGGGGACGGAGAGGTCGAGGATCGTGGATTCGACGCCGTGCGCGCAGGCGCCGCCGTCGACGATCCACGGGCAACGTTCGCCGAGGGAATCACGCACGTGCGAGGCCTTCGTCGGGCTCACGTAACCGAAGGGATTGGCGCTGGGCGCGGCGAGCGGGCGCCCGGCGAGACGCAGCACCTCGCGGAAGAGCGGATGCGCCGGGATACGGACTGCGACGGTATCTTTGCCGGCCGTGACGAGATCGGGGACGACGGGCTTGCGGCGCAGCACGACCGTAAGCGGGCCGGGCCAGAGCGAAGCGAGCCTCGCCAGACGCGGATCAGGCTCGGCGACTTCGGCGAGCGCGTCCTGATCAAGGACGTGGACGATGAGCGGATCGAGAAGCGGACGGCCCTTGATGGCGAAGACCTGGGCGAGCGCGGCGGGATTGGTCGCGTCGGCGGCGAGGCCGTAGACCGTCTCGGTCGGCAGGGCCACGCAGGCGCCCTGACGCAGGAGCTCGGCCGCCCGCGCAAGGTCAGCGGGAGCGGAGGTCAGGAAACTGGAAGCGGACGGAGACAAGGGAGACGGGACTTTACGAGACGGACGGCAGGAGTCCCGTCCGATTTACCTCGAGACGCCGGCGGGGGCAACCTCCCAGACCGACAACAAAAAGGCCGCCTGAAAAGGCGGCCCGGGAAAGTCATCGCGCAGGCGATTACTTCATCGTGATCATATTGCGGGCGCGCTTAACGGCCTTGGCAATATGACGCTGCTGGCGGGCGGTGAGGCCGGTCAGCTTACGGGGCAGGATCTTGCCCGTCTCGGTGACGTAGCGCGACAGGGCCTCGGGTTCGGTGAAATCGAAGTCGAGGGGGTTGCGGGAACGCTTGAGCTTACCTTCGGTGGTCATGGGAGGATTGGAAGTAAGCGGAGGAGGGCCGAGGGCAAGGAGAAATGGGGGGCGCTGAGCGCCAGGGGGAGGGCCAGGGCTGGAGCTAGGGCTAGAATGGCCACAAAAAGGCACATTATGCCTCTTTTCCTGAATTACCTAGCCCTGTCCCTGGCCCTAGCCCTACCCCTTGCCCTAATCAGCCTCTTTTGACCGCGATCAGGAACTCCTTATTACCGTCCCCACCTTCGATGGGCGAAAGGATGACCCCGAGAACCTGGGCGCCCGGGAGGCCCTGGGCGGCGGCGGTCAGGCCATCAACCACGCGGGCATGGATGACCGGGTCCTTGATGATGCCCCGGCCCTTGTCGGCCTCGGCCTTGGTCGCCTCGAACTGCGGCTTGATGAGCGCCACGAGATGACCGCCCTTCCCTACCCGCTGCCAGGCGATCGGCAAAATGAGACCCAGCGAGATGAACGAAAGGTCCATGACCACGATGCCATAGGTCTGGTGCGGCAGCTCGACATTGTTGATCTCCCGTGCGTTGAACTTCTCGAGGTTCTTGATGCGCGGATCATTGCGGAGCTTCGAGTGGAGCTGGGCCGTGCCGACGTCGACACACGTCATGCTGACGACGCCGCGCTGCAGGAGACAGTCGGTGAAACCTCCGGTGGAGGCGCCGACGTCGAGGCCATGGAGGCCTTCGACGGGGATCTGGAAATGATCGAGCGCGCCTTCGAGCTTCTCGCCACCGCGGGAGACGAAGCGCGGAGGCTGGTCGACGGTGAGCACGGCGTCCTCCGGGAAGGACTGCGACGGCTTGTTGACGACGGCATCGGGGCCGGAGCGGACCTTGCCCGCGAGGATGAGCGCCTGGGCGACCGAGCGGGACGGGGCGAGCGAAAGCTTCAGCAGCAATTCGTCCGCACGCATCCTGCCGGGCTTAGCAGCCATCGGTCAGTCGAGGAAACCCGTGAGGGGTGAGGTCGGTTCGGCCTTATCGGAGCCGACGCCGAGTCCGGCTTCGCGGGCGGTGCGGCCGGCTTCGACCGCGAGACGGAAGGCGCGCGCCATCGCGACGGGGTCGCCCGAAGAGGCGATCGCCGTGTTCACCAGGACGGCGTCGGCGCCGAGCTCAAGGGCCTCGGCGGCGTGGGAAGGCGCGCCCAGGCCGGCGTCGACGATGACCGGCACGCGGGCCTGTTCGATGATGATGCGGAGGAAGTCGCGGGACAGCAGGCCGCGATTGGAACCGATCGGCGCACCGAGCGGCATGACCGCGGCGGCGCCGACTTCTTCGAGGCGCTTGGCGAGCACGGGGTCGGCGTGGATGTAAGGCAGGACGGTGAAGCCCTTCTTCACCAGCTCACGGCAGGCCTCGAGGGTCTCGACCGGATCGGGCATGAGATACTTCGGATCCGGATGGATCTCGAGCTTCAGCCACGAAGTGCCGAGCGCCTCGCGGGCGAGCTCGGCGGCGAAGATCGCCTCCTTGGCCGTGCGCACGCCGGACGTGTTGGGCAGGATGAGGTGCTTCTGCGGGTCGAGCGCGGAGAGGATGCCGTCGTCCTTGGCGCCAAAGCGCACGCGCTTGATCGCCATCGTCACCACCTCGGCGCCGGAAGCGTCGAGCACGGCGCGGAGCTGCGCGGCGGAGGCGTACTTGCCCGTGCCCGTGAGGAGGCGCGAGGCGAAGGTGCGGTCGGCGATACGGAGCGGAGACATCGGAGCCTGCACAATCCGAGACTCCTCGGGGTTGTCCAGCCCTCGCCTCGGGAAACCTAGCCTACGACCGCTTCGACCAACGTTTTCGCGGCGGAAACGGGGTCGTCCGCCAAGGCGATGGCGCCGCTGACGGCGATCCCGTGGGCGCCGAGGGCGCGGACGGCGGGCCAGTCGGCGGCCGTGACGCCGCCGATCGCGTAGCAAGGCAAGGGCGCGGCGGCGGCGATGAGGTCGGTTAAGGATTCCGAGGAGTGGACCGCCGCGAGCTTCTGCTTGCTGAGCGTATGGCGGAAGGGACCGACGCCGGCGTAGTCGACCCGGACGCCGGCGAAGCGGGCGACGTGGGCGGGCTCGTTGAGCGTCACGCCGACGATCGCGAACTCACCGAGCAAGGCGCGGGCGGCGGCGGGCGAGGCGTCGTCGCCGCCGAGATGGACGCCGTCGGCCTCGGCGCGCAGGGCGACCTCCGGCGAATCATTCACCACGAACATCGCGCCGAAGTCGCGGCACAGTTCGGCGATGGCCACCGCCTCGGCGACCCAGAGATCGGGCGGCAGATGCTTCGCGCGCAGCTGGATCCAGCGCACGCCGCCTTCGAGCGCGGCGCGGGCCTGTTCGCGATGCGCGCGCGGGGCGGCGTCGAGCGTCAGGAACTGCAGGCGAGGGAACACAGCCTTAGTAAGTGCGCTTCAGCTTGCGGGCTTCCTTGCCGTACCAGGCGCGCTCGAGGTCGAGGAAGGCGCGGACCGGGTCCGGCTGCTTCCAGACCGAGCCGATGAAGGCGATGCCGTCGAAGCCCATCTCGCGGGCCTTCGCGGCGTTCTTCGGCGTGATGCCGCCGAGCGCGTGGACCGGGGCACCGCCTTCGGACTTCCAGCGCTGCAGGATGACCTCGTATTCGCGGAGCGTGCGGCGCGGGCGGTGGTCCTTCTTGGAGACGGATTCGAAGATCGGGGTCAGGAAGACGTAGCCGCAGGCCTTGTCGGTCGAACGCAGTTCGTCGTAGTCATGGCACTTCACGCTGACCGCCGCGTGCTTGGGCCAGCGACGCGGGACGCGCTCGCCCGGGTGCATCTGGAAACCGCCGAGGCGGTGGGCCTCGACGAGTTCGGGTTCTTCGCCGAGCACGATGCGCGGCCAGAAAGCCTCGGGGATCGTGCGGAGGAACTGCTCGTAATGGCGGCGCTCCCAGTCCTTGCGGACCTGCACGTGCAGGCGGCCAAGGCCCGCGTCGAACAGACGGCGGACCATCTTCGGATCCCAGCTGCCGTCATTGGGGGTGAACAGGACGAGGTTCTCCGGGGCCGGGGCTTCCGGCTCGTTGACGAAGAGACCTTTGATGAACTTGAACATGAGGGGTCGGGGAGATCAGCCGCCTTGGGCGGCGCGGATGACGAGGATGCGGGCGCCTTCGGCCAAGGGCTGGGCGGACCAGCGCGAGCGAGGCACGACCTGTTCGTCGACGGCGGCGGCCACGGCCGGCTCCTGGGCCACGCCGAGTTCCGCGAGGAGTTCGGCCAGCGTCCGGGCGGCGGTCTCCTTGGGCTCATCGTTGACGGTCACGCGCATACGGGACGACCCTGCCCCCCCGCGGGCGGGCTGGCAAGCGGAGGTTTGGGGTTGCGGGCGGAGGCCCGTGGGATTGCCTGAAACCCATGAAAACCCTGCGCCTCTGCCTGCTGTCCGCCTTGGCCGTCGTGGCCGGACTCTCCTTTTCCTCCTGCTCCAACAACAAAGAATCCATGAAAGAATCCTCCGCCGCCGGCGCCACCCCTCGCGCCATCATCCACACCAACTACGGCGACATGACCGTCGAGTTCTGGCCCGATGTCGCCCCGCGCACCGTGGACAACTTCCTCAAGCTGTCCCGGGAGAATTTCTACAACGGCACGGCCTTCCACCGCGTCATCAAAGGCTTCATGATCCAGGGCGGCTGCCCGAACTCCAAAGTCGGCGCCCGCGGCGCCCCCGGCACGGGCGGCCCCGGCTACCAGATCAAGGCCGAGTTCAATAACCGCGCCCACGTGAAAGGCGTCCTCTCCATGGCCCGCTCCAGCGACCCGGACAGCGCCGGCAGCCAGTTCTTCGTCTGCCATGGCGACGCCTCCTTCCTGAACAACAAGTACACCGCCTTCGGCAAGCTCGTCGCCGGCGAAGAGACCCTCAACAAGATCGCCAACATCCGCTGCGTCGGCATGGAAGGCTCCACCCCCACCGAACGCGTGGAAATCACCAGCGTCGAGATCGTCGAAGCCAAGTAAGGCTTCGGCCTTTACAGCCCCTCCCCCACCGACATAAGTAAAGTCTCCCCATGAAATCCCTACGTTACCTAGCGGTCCTTCCCCTGATGGCCGCCGCCTCCCAGGCCCTCACCCTCGACGTCCAGCTCGGCTACGGTAAGCCGAACGCCCCGCTCG
>RDYO01000077.1 GCA_004293385.1 Verrucomicrobiota bacterium | reverse complement strand
AGCGCGAGCTCGACCCAGTCCTTACGGCCGAGGATCCAGCCGGCCTTGGCGAGGTTGCCGACGAGCAGGGCGTTCCAGCTGAGCAGATTTTTGTCGTCGCGCGACGGCTGCGGGCGCTGGTCGCGCAGCGCAAGGAGCTTGGCACGCGCCGCGGCAAAACGTTTCCGCGCCGCATGGTCGCCTTTGAGCTTCGGGATGTTCTTACCCTCGAAGTTGCCCTTGTCCGAGAGGCCGTAGGCTTGGGCGAACGGGAAAGCCTCTTCGCCGAGCGCGGCGGCCACTTCCGGCGCCGTCCACACATAGGTCGTGCCTTCGTGGTGATCCGTATCGGCGTCGAGCGAAGCGGCGAACAGTCCGTTGGCGGTGCGCATCTCGCGCAGGAGCCAGCCGACCGTCTCTTCGCAGATGTCGACGTAGAGCGGGTCGCGGTAACGGGCCCAGGCCTCGGCGTAGGTGCCGAGCAGCTGGGCGTTGTCGTAGAGCATCTTCTCGAAGTGCGGCACCGTCCAGTCGCGGTCCACGCAGTAGCGATGGAAGCCGCCGCCGACCTGGTCGAAGAGCCCGCCGCGGGCCATGGCGCCGAGGGTGATGGTCAGGACGGCGTCGATGCGCGTCGCGAGGGCGCGGTCCGCTTCGATCGCCGCGGCGCCGCGCAGGCCGAGCAGGAGATTAAGCGTGTGCGGGGCGGGGAACTTCGGCGCGGCGCCGAAGCCGCCGAAGGTGTCGTCATGCTGTTCGCAGATGCGGCGGGCGGCCGCGACGAGGTCGTCCGGCGAGGGCGCGCTGCCGTCGGCATCGGGCGCCCGGGTGAGGTGCGTCAGGTTCTGCGCGATGGCGTCGGCGTTTGCGGCGAGCTCCGACTTGTTGCGATGATAGAAGTCCGAGACGCGCATCAGCAGCTGCGGCCAAGGGACCTGGCCGTGGCCGCGGTCCTCGGGCGGGAAATACGTGCCGCCGAAGAACGGACGGCCGTCGGGCAGGCAGAAGCAGTTGAGCGGCCAGCCGCCGTGGCCTTGGATCATCTGCACGGCGTCCATCATCAGCTTGTCGACTTCCGGCCGTTCCTCGCGGTCGACCTTGATGCAGACGAAGTGCTGGTTCATCAGCTCGGCCACCCAGGGCTGCTCGAACGACTCGCGGGCCATCACGTGGCACCAGTGGCAGGACGAGTAGCCGACGGACACCAGGACGGGCTTGTTCTTGGCCTTGGCCTCCGCGAAGGCCTCGGCGCACCAAGGCCACCAATGCACGGGGTTGGCCTCGTGCTGGCGGAGGTAGAGGGAGCTTTCGTGGGCCAGGCGATTCGACACGCCAGCAAGGTTGGCATCCTTGGGCCGGGCGCAACAAAGACCGTTTCCGAGCCGTTCGACTTGCAGGGGAGGGGGCTAAGGGCAAAGGTCTGCGGGTGCCTTCCGTCCGCCCCAGCCGCGCCCTCGGCCGTCCCTCCGGACGGTCCGCGCCGGGGCCTGCCTGACCATGTCGACCATCCGTATCCTTGAGCCGACCGTGGCCAACCAGATCGCCGCCGGCGAGGTGGTGGAGCGCCCGGCCGCGGTCATCAAGGAGCTGCTCGAGAACTCCCTCGACGCCGGCGCCCGCCGGGTGACCGTTGATTTCTCCCGCGGCGGCAAGGCCCGCACGATCGTCGAGGACGACGGCAAGGGGATGACGGGCGACGAAGCCCTGCTGAGCCTCGAACGCCATGCGACCAGCAAGATCCAGCTGGCCGCCGACCTGGACCGCATCGCGACCTTCGGCTTCCGCGGGGAGGCGCTGCCTTCCATCGCCAGCGTCGCCCGCTTCACGATGCAGACC
>RDYO01000100.1 GCA_004293385.1 Verrucomicrobiota bacterium | reverse complement strand
CTCCCGGGCACGGTGATGCCGGGTGGTTTCGAGATCAAGGTCTCGAAGCTCCGCGACGTCGATTCGGCGGGCATGATGTGCTCCTCCGAAGAACTCGGCCTCGGCAAGGGCGAGGACGGTCTCCTCATCCTGACGCCGCGCCAGCCCGCCGTCGGGACGCCGCTCAACTCCCTTTTCGGCGCCCCGGACACGGTGCTCGAAATCTCGGTGACCCCGAATCGCGGTGATTGCCTCGGTATCCGCGGCGTCGCTCGCGATCTCGCCGCCGCTCTGGGGCTCACGCTCAAGCCGCTCACGGTGAAGACGGCCGCCGGCCTCGCCGCCGCGCCCTCCGCCGCCGACGCGGTGAAGTTCGTCCGCTCGTCCTCCGAGTTCTGCCCTTACTACACGCTCCGCACGCTGAAGAACGTGAAGGTCGGTCCGAGCCCGGAATGGCTCCGCCGCGACCTCGAGGCCGCCGGCCTCCGTCCGATCAACAACGTGGTCGATATCACGAACTGGGTGCTGCTCGAACTCGGCCAGCCGCTCCACGCGTTCGACGCGAAGAAAGTTTCCGAAGGCATCGAAGCCCGTCCGGCCCGCGAGGGCGAAGAGATCGTCCTCCTCGACGGCAAGAAGGTGAAGCTCGAGACCGGTGTCTGCGTCATCGCCGACGCCCAGCGTCCGCTCGTCGTGGCCGGCGTGATGGGTGGCGTCGATTCCGGCGTGACCGAGTCCACGACCGACGTCCTTCTGGAAGCCGCTTGGTTCCGCCCCGGCGAAATCCGCCGCGTCGCTCGCCGCATCGGCGTCTCGACCGATTCTTCCCATCGTTTCGCCCGTGACGTGGATCCGGCCGGCGTCGAACTCGCTTCGCGCCTCGCTACGGACCTGCTCATCGAACTCGCCGGCGCCCAAGTGGTCGGCCCCGCGGTCGTGGTCGGCCAGCCTCCGCGCGCTGACGTCACGATCGAGCTCCCCGCCGGCTACGTCGCCGCTAAGCTCGGCACGCCGGTCGCCGACGCCGACGTCAACGCGGCCTTCGCCCGCCTCGGTTTCACGGTGAAACCTGTCGCTGCCGGTTTCTCGGTACTGGTGCCTTCGTTCCGCTCCGACGTGACCCGTCCGATCGACCTGGTCGAAGAGTTCATCCGCATCCATGGCACCGACAAGGTGCCGGCCGGCCGTCCGATCGCTCCGCTGCCGGGCGACGAGGATGCGCTGACGTCCGTCTTCACCCGCGAAGTCTCCGCCCGCCTCGTCGGCGCCGGTTTCACGGAGTGCTGCCACTACTCGCTCCGCGATGCCGCGGAACTCGAACGCACGCTCGGCGCCGACAAGGCCGCCCTCGTCGCGATGGATAACCCGCTGACCGCCGAGCAGACGCACCTCCGCGCATCGCTCGTCCCGGGCCTCGCCGGCGCCCTCGCGCTGAATCTCTCGGTCCACGCCGATCCGCGCGGCCTCTTCGAAGTCGGCACGGTCTTCCGTCCGCAGGCCGACGGCACGGTGCGCGAATTCCTCTCGGTCGCCTTCGCGATCGTCGCCGAACCGGTGACGCGTTCCTGGAAGTCCCGCGAAGGCTTCGACGCCCTCCGCGCCAAGCGTCTCCTCCAGGACGCCGCCGCGCTCGCCGGCGTCGCCTCCGTCCGTCTTTCGTTCGCCGCCGCCACCGGTGGTCTCTGGCAGGCCGATCACGCCGCCGCCCTCGTCGACCGCGGCCGCGCCGCCGAAGGCGCCTGCGGCGTCCTCGACCTCCGCTGGACGCGTTCCCTCGGCCTGAAGAGTTCCGTCATCGCCGGCGAAGTCTGCTTCCCTCGCTCGGCCTTCGCCGAAGCCCGCAAGATCCCGCGCTTCGAAGCGTTCTCGTCCTTCCCGCCCGTCACGAAGGACGTCGCGGTCATCGTCCCGGTCGACGTCGCCGCCGCCGAGGTCGAAAGCCGCGTCCGCCAAGGCGCGTCCAAGGCCGCCGGCAAGGAGTTCGCGCTGGAATCGGTCAACTGCTTCGACGTCTTCACCGGCCCGGGCCTGCCCGAAGGCCACCGCAGCCTCGCCTTCGAGATCCGCTGGCGCCACGCGGCCCGCACGCTCACCGACGAGGAGACCAACCAAGCCCTCGGCGTCGTCATCGCCACGCTCGAGAAGGGCGCCGGCTGGACCGTCCGCCGCTGATCGCCATGGCCGAAGGTTTCGACATCGACCACCTCGCGAAGCTCGCCCGCCTCAGCCTCACGGCCGAGGAGAAGGCTCTCTACTCTTCGCAGCTCAACCAGATCCTGGGTCACTTCCAGGCGCTGGCGAACGCCGACCTGCCCGCGACCATCGACGACGCCCGCGTCGTCGACGAAGCCGCGCTCCGCTCCGATGAGCCGGGTCCCGTCCTCGGCGCCGAAGCCGTCACCCGCATCGCCCCCGCCTCGCGCGACGGGCAGATCTCCGTCCCGCGCGTCGTGGACGACGAATCCTAAGCCATGGCCGACGCGCTCCATACGCTTTCCGCCGCCGAACTCGGCCGCCGCCTCGCGGCCGGCACGCTCACGTCCCGCGCCCTCTGCGAAGCCCTGATCGCCCGCCATCAGGCGGTGAACGATAAGGTCGGCGCCTTCACGCACCTCGACCAGGCCGACGTGCTCGCGCAGGCCGACGCCTCCGACGCCCGCCGCAAGGCCGGGCAGGGCAGGGGTCCGCTCGAAGGCATCCCGGTCGCGATCAAGGACAATATCGCGGTGAAGGGTCAGCCGCTCACCTGCTCGAGCAAGATGCTCGCGCCGCTGGTCTCGCCTTACGACTCGTATGTCGCCGAACGCCTCCGCGCCGCCGGCGCGATCCTCTACGGTCGCCTGAACATGGATGAGTTCGCGATGGGTTCCTCCACGGAGAACTCCGCGCTCCGCAAGACGTTCAATCCTTGGGACCTCGCCCGCATCCCGGGCGGTTCTTCCGGCGGCAGCGCCGCGGCCCTCGCGGCCGGGCTCGTCCCGCTCTCGCTCGGTTCCGATACCGGTGGCTCCATCCGTCAGCCCGCCTCGCATTGCGGCGTGGTCGGCCTCAAGCCCACCTACGGACTGATCTCCCGCTTCGGTCTCGTGGCCTTCGCCTCGTCGCTCGACCAGATCGGTCCGATGGCCCGTAGCGTCGAAGACTGCGAGCTGCTCCTCAACGCGCTGGCTTCGGCCGACGCGCGTGACATGACCTGCTTCGGCCCGTCCGATCGTACGCTCGCGGCCGCTGGTGATGCGAAGAAGCTCCGCATCGGCATCCCGAAGGGTTTCCTCGGCAAGGGCGTCGCCCCCGAGGTCGCCGCCGCGGTCAATGCCGCCGTCGAATTCTACCGCGCCCAAGGCTGCGCGATCTCCGAAGTCGAACTGCCCTCCGCTGACCTCGCCGTCCCGACGTATTACGTCGTCGCGACCGCCGAGGCTTCCTCGAACCTCGGACGTTACGACGGTGTCCGCTACGGCCATCGCTCCGCGGTCGCCGGCACGCCGGTCGAGATGATGACGGCGAGCCGCTCCGAAGGCTTCGGTCCCGAAGTGAAGCGCCGTATCCTGCTCGGCACGTTCGTGCTCAGCGCCGGTTACGCCGACGCCTATTACGTCCGCGCCCTCCGCGCCCGCGCCAAGATCCGCGCCGAATACCTCGCCGCCCTCGCCGGTGTCGATGTGCTGCTCACCCCGACCGTCCCGACGCCTGCCTTCAAGGTCGGCGAGAAGGCTTCGGATCCGCTGCAGCTCTACCTCGAGGACATCTTCACGATTCCCGCCAACCTCGCCGGCCTCCCGGCGATCTCGGTGCCTTGCGGCAAGTCCGGCCATCTCCCGGTCGGTTTCCATCTCGTCGGAGCCCCGCTCTCCGAAGTCAAACTCCTCGCCGCGGGCCGTCTCTTTGAGGCCGCCCATGGTTACGCCCACCAGCAAGCTGCCCTATGAGCAACGTTCCTCCTGATTGGGAAGTCGTCATCGGACTCGAGGTCCACGTGCAGCTGCACACGCGCGCCAAGGTCTTCGCGTCGTCCCCCTGGGGTTTCGGCAAGGAACCCAACGAGCAGGTCGACCCGGTCGTCCTCGGTCTCCCCGGCACGCTGCCGGTGGTGAACCGCGAGGCGGTCGAGAAATCCATCCTCTTCGGCCTCGTCGTGGGCGCGGAGATCCCGGAGCGCTGCGCCTGGGACCGTAAGAATTATTTCTACCCGGATAATCCGAAGAACTACCAGCTCACCCAGAAGGACTTCCCGGTCGTCGTCGGCGGCCAGGTCGAAATCGAGCTCCCGGGCGCCTCGCGCAACGTGATGGGCGAGCACAAGTTCATCCGTATCCACCACGCGCACCTCGAAGAGGACGTGGGTAAGCTCAGCCACGCGGGCAGCGGCTCGCTGGTCGACTACAACCGCGCGGGCGTGCCGCTCCTCGAGATCGTCACCGAGCCGGACCTCCGTTCCTCCGCCGAGGCCGAGGCTTTCCTCCGCTCCCTCGTCGCGATGCTCACCCAGGCCGGGGTCGCCGATTGCGACATGGAGAAGGGTCAGCTGCGCTGCGATTGCAACGTATCCGTCCGCCGCCGGGGCGCCGAGAAGCTCGGTACCCGTACCGAGACCAAGAACCTTAACTCGATCTCGAGCGTCCGCGACACGGTCATCTACGAGACCGCCCGCCAGATCCGCGAACTCGAAGCCGGCCGTTCGATCACGCAGGAGACCCGCGGCTGGAACGCCGAGCTCGCCCGTGGTTACGTCCTCCGCGACAAGGAAGACGCCCACGACTACCGCTACTTCCCGGATCCGGATATCCCGACCCTGAAGATCTCCCGCGAGACCGTCACGCGCCTCGCCAAGCAGGTCCCGGAAAACCTTTACGACCGTCAGCGTCGCTACGTCGAGAAGCTCGGCCTGCCTTACACCGCCGCCTCGGTCCTCGTCAACGACCGCGCCCTCGCCGAATGGTTCGAGGCCGCCGTGGCCGCCCATCCGGCCAATCCGTCGGGCATCGCCAACCTCGTCGCCAACGACCTGCTCCGCGACCTCGCCGCCTCGGCCGGTGCCGCCGGCGCCTTCGATGAAGCGGCTCCGGCCCCTGTCTCGCTGGCGTCCTGCCCCATCAAGCCTGCGCAGCTCGCCGGCCTGGTGAAGCTGACCGATGACGGCGTGATCTCGAAGCAGCAGGCCAAGGAAGTCTTCGCTGAGATGTTCAAGACCGGCCAGGACGCCGCCGCCATCGTCGACGCCAAGGGCCTCCGCCAGAACAGCGACACCGGCGAGCTCGAGAAGATCGTCCAGGAAGTCATCGCCGATCCGGCCGTGGCCAAATCCATCGCCGAATACCGTGCCGGCAACGAGAAGGCCATCAACGCGCTCAAGGGTCCGATCATGAAGCGCACGCAGGGTAAGGCCAACCCGGTCCTCATCGACCAGCTGCTCCGCAAGTTCCTCGGATGAGCGACTCTTCTGCCTCTCCGTTCACCGCCGGCATCAAGGCGCTGCGGGACATCGCCTTCCCGTTGGCGATCATCATGCTGTCCGCCGCCGGGCTCGTCGTGGCGTATTACAACGTTCCGGAGGTCGCCACGGCCCTTAACCGCATCGGTGCGCTCAACCGGGCCTCCCCGATGCTCTTCGCCGCGATCTGCACCGCGATCACGTCCGGCCTCACGCCCTGGATCTTCCGGATGATCTTCCCGAAGCTGCGACCGAAGCACCCGTTCCTCGATCTCATCCACAGCATGACGTGGTGGGCGCTGATGGGCATGGTCGTCAGCATCTTCTATGGTTTCCAGGCGGCGTGGTTCGGCGAAGAGGTGAACTTACGTACGGTCCTCCTGAAGGTCCTGGTCGATATGGCCGGTTTCACGATCCTCATCGGAGCTCCGGGTAACGCGATCTCCCACCTCTGGAAGGATTGTGACTGGGACTCCGCCCGCATGCGCGAGGCGATGCGGCCGGGTTGGTATCGTCGGGTGGTCCTGCCGAACCTGCTGACCAACTACTTCGTCTGGCTCCCCGGCACGCTCATCTTCTACAGCATGCCGACCGACCTCCAGCTGGTCGTCGCCAACTGCATCGGCTGTTTCTGGGCCCTCATGTGCGCCCGGATCGCGGCCCATTCGGGCGTCCCGGCGACCGACGTCCACGGCTGAGGCTATTTCCGGTCTGGTCGGTAACCCTCGCTTGAATCCCTGCCTCGCTTCGGCGAGCCTCCCCCTGTGCCCGATCTCTTCGGAGAAATCGAACCCGGCGTCGCCGAGGTGGTCCCGTTTGACGGCGGGGCCCGGGCCTACTCGTACTCCGTCCCGGCGGCGCTGAAGGAAGTCCTCAAGGTCGGTCAGCTGGTCCGGGTGCCGCTCGGCGGCCGCACCAGCATCGGTGTCGTCTGGAAGTATCCGGCCGAGCCGCCGCCTTCCGCCCGTCTGCGCAGCATCATGACGCTCGAGCACGAGCAGCCGGTGATGACTCCTGACTGCTGCAAGTTGGCCGAGTGGATGGCGAGCTACTACGGCTGCGGCCTGAACTCCGTCCTCGAGACCGTCCTGCCCGCCGCGGTGCGCAAGGGCGTCCGCCCGGTGCTGCGTCGCCTGCTCACGCTCATCGCCCCGCCCGACGACGAAGCCCTCGCGAAGCTCCGCAAGAAGGCCCCACGTCAGGCGCAGGTCATCGATTTCCTGGCCGGGCAGAAGGAGCCCGCCGATCGCTCGAAGATGGTCGAAGGCCTCGGGGTCGCCCAGCAGGCCGTCGACGCCCTCATCAAGGCCGGCACGGTCAAGGAAGATACCAGCGTGCTCTGGCGCGTGGCCTACAATGACCCTTACGCCGAAGGGGAGACCATCGCCTCGGCCGGACATAAGCTGAATCCCGAACAGGTCGCCGCGGTGGACTCGGTCACGAAGACGCTCGATTCGAAGGCCTTCCGGTCCCACCTGCTGCACGGTGTCACGGGCTCCGGCAAGACGGAGGTCTATGTGGCCCTCATCCGCAAGGTCGTGGCCGAAGGCGGCTCGGCGATCTTCCTTGTCCCGGAAGTCGCGCTCACGCCGCAGACGGTCGGCCGTCTCCGCTCCCGCCTCGCCGACCTCGGCGCCAAGGTGGTCGTCTGGCATAGCCATCTTTCCGCCGGCGAGCGTTTCGATGCCTGGATGGCGATGTCGCTCGGGCAGGCGAGGGTGGTGGTCGGCGCCCGTTCGGCCGTCTTCGCTCCGCTCCCGAACCTACGCCTCATCGTCGTCGACGAGGAGCATGAGCCTTCCTTCAAGCAGGGTGAGACGCCGATGTATCACGGCCGCGACGTCGCGGTGATGCGCGCTTCGGTCCTGGGCGCGGCCTGCGTACTGGGTTCGGCTACGCCCTCGCTGGAGACCTGGAAGAACGCTTCGGCCGGCCGCTACGCCCTCGATGTGATGGCCAAGCGCGTCGATGACCGCCCGATGCCGGCCTTCCGCATCGTGGACATGCGTCGCGAGGTGCTCCACTCGAAGGGACAGCACATCCTTTCCCGTGAACTGACCGACGGCATCCGCGCCCGCCTCGAACGTCGCGAGCAGACGATCCTCTTCCTTAACCGCCGCGGGCATTCGCGCTCCTTGGTCTGCCCGGATTGCGGCGAGGCTGTCCAGTGTAAGCGCTGCAGCGTCTCGCTGACGTTACACCGGACCGACGACACCGCCCGCTGCCACCTGTGCAACCACCAGGAGCGCGCCCCGGTGCTGTGTCCGAGCTGCCGCTCCCCGAAGGTCCGCTGGAAGGGCTACGGCACCCAGAAGGTCGAAGAGACCATCGCCCAGCTCTTCCCGCGTGCTCGCGTGGCCCGCATCGACGCCGATACGATGGGTAAGAAGGACCTCTTCCGGAAGGTGCTCTCGGACTTCCGCGCGGGTAAGTACGACATGCTCCTCGGCACGCAGATGATCGCCAAGGGCCTCGACTTCCCACGCGTGACGCTGGTGGGTATCATCGACGCCGACCTTTCCCTGCAGCTGCCGGACTTCCGGGCCGCCGAACGTACCTTCCAGCTACTGACCCAGGTAGCCGGTCGTGCCGGCCGCGGTGACCTCGAGGGGGTGGTCGTCGTGCAGAGCTTCCAGCCGGCCTCGGACCCGATCCAGTTCGCCAAGCGTCTCGACTTCCACGGCTTCGCCGCCGCTGAGCTCGAGAAGCGCGCCGAGTTCGGCTACCCGCCGGACCGTCATCTCATCCGCCACGTCTTCCGCGGACGTAACGCCGAGAAGGTCAATTTCGTGGCCGATGCGTGGGTCAAGGAACTCGAGCGCCTGCATCCCGGGCTCTGCGAGGTCCGCGGGCCGGCGCCGTGTCCGTTCGAGAAGGTCCAGGATCAGCACCGCGTGCACATCTGGTATCTCGTCACCGGTGTGAAGTCGCTCCTCGCCGCCTTGCTGCCTTTGCGCGCCAAGATCCTCGGCGACGAAGACGTCATCGACGTCATCGACGTCGACGCGCAGGATTGTGCGTGAAGAGAGAATTGAGGACTGCGTGGAGGACAGCG
>RDYO01000099.1 GCA_004293385.1 Verrucomicrobiota bacterium | reverse complement strand
CCGCTAAGCCCTCCCTCTTCCGATGTCCGCCGCCTCCGTCCGAGCCGAAGCCAAGCGCCTCCTCGCCCTCTCCTTGGAGGGCGGAGCCGTCTCGTCCGACCGCGTGGGCGCCGTGCTCGCCGCGCTCGCGAAGTCCCGCCCGGCCCACGCGCTCCGTCCGCTCCTCCGCGCGTACCTCACCCTCATCCGCCGCGAGCTGACCCGCGGCGAAGCCCGCATTGAGCACGCCGGCCCCCTCGCCTCGGCCGACGCCGAAGCGATCGCCGCGCACTTCGCGAAGGTCCTCGGCCGCCCGGTCCGTCCCGTCGCCCGTCGCAACGACGCGCTCCTCGCCGGTTTCCGCGTGCGCGTCGGCGACGACGTCACCGACCTCTCCGCCTCGCTGCGCCTGGCCACCCTCGCCAAGTCCCTTTCCTGAACTCCTCCCCCAACCTTAACCCGCTTTACTAAACACAATGAGCAACGCGATCGACCAGATCCAGAAAGCCATCGCCGGCCTTGATACCCGCGCCGGCAAGTCCAACGTCGGCACCATCGTCTCCCTCGCGGACGGCGTCGCCTCCATCGACGGCCTCTCGGGCGTCATGATGAACGAGATGATCGAACTCCCCGGAGGTCTCCAGGGCGTCGCCCTCAACCTCGCCGAAGACACCGTCGGCTGCGTCGTCATGGGCGACATCTCCAGCCTCAAGGAAGGCATGGAAGCCAAGACCACCGGCCGCCTCCTCTCCATCCCCGTCGGCAAGGGCCTCCTCGGCCGCGTCGTCGACGCCCTCGGCAACCCGCTCGACGGCAAGGGCCCCATCGCCTCCAGCGAACGCTACCCGGTCGAGAAGATCGCCCCGGGCATCATCCCCCGCAAGTCCGTCGACCAGCCGATGCAGACCGGCATCATGGCCATCGACGCCATGATCCCGATCGGCCGCGGCCAGCGCGAGCTCATCATCGGTGACCGCGCCACGGGCAAGACCACCATCGCGATCGACACGATCATCAACCAGGCCAACGCCAACCGCGTCGGTCTCGCCTCGGGCGACGCCAACTTCCGCCCGGTGTACTCGATCTACGTCGCCATCGGCACGAAGAACTCCTCCATCGCCCGCACGATCGGCACCCTCGAGAAGGCCGGCGCCATGGAATTCACCGTCGTCGTCGCCGCCTCGGCCGCCGACAACGCCGCCAACCAGGTCTTCGCTCCTTTCTCCGGCACCGCCATCGGCGAGTGGTTCATGGAAAACGGCCAGGACGCGCTCATCGTCTACGATGACCTCTCCAAGCACGCCGCCGCCTACCGCCAGATCTCGCTCATCCTGAAGCGTCCGTCCGGCCGCGAAGCCTACCCGGGCGACGTGTTCTACCTCCACTCCCGCCTCCTCGAGCGCTCCGCTCGCCTCGCCGGCAAGGGTTCCCTCACCGCGCTGCCGATCATCGAGACGCAGGCCGGCGACGTGTCCGCGTACATCCCGACCAACGTGATCTCGATCACCGACGGCCAGGTGTTCCTCCAGACCGACCTCTTCAACCAGGGCATCCGTCCCGCCGTCTCCGTCGGTCTCTCCGTCTCGCGCGTCGGTTCCGCCGCGCAGATCAAGGCCTTCAAGCAGGTCGCCGGCAAGGTGAAGGGCGAGCTCGCCAACTACCGCGAACTCGCGGCGTTCGCGCAGTTCGGCTCCGACCTCGACGAGAAGACCAAGGCGATCCTCGACAAGGGCGACCGCTTCGTCGAACTCTTCAAGCAGCCCCCGACCGCCCCGAAGTCCGCTGAGATCCAGTGCGGCATCATCTGGGCGATGCAGAACGGCTTCTTCAACGACATGCCGGTGAAGTCCGTGCAGGCCGCCGCCGCTTCCCTCCAGGCCCACCTCGAGACCGCCAAGCCCGCCATCCTCGCCAAGATCCGCCTCGGCAACAAGATCGAGAAGGACGGCGAAGCCGAGCTGAAGTCCGCCTGCGAGACCTGGCGCCGCAGCTTCAAGGCCTGAGCCTCGGAGCTTCCCTCTTCCTAGCCACCGCCCCGCTCCATGCCCAAAGGACTCCGCGAGATCCGCAACCGAATCAAATCGGTCAAGAGCACCGGCCAGATCACCCGGGCCATGCAGCTCGTGGCTTCGTCGAAGATGAAGCGCGCCCAGGACGCCGCCCGCGCGGGCCGCGCCTACGCCGAGCTCCTCGGTGAGATCCTCGACACGGCCCAGGCCAAGGTCGGCGAATTCTCCCACCCGCTCCTCACCAAGCGCGACGTCAAGGTCCGCGGCATCCTCCTCGTCACGCCTGACAAGGGCATGGCCGGCGCCCTCAACGGCAACCTGATCCGCCTCGCCGCGGAACAGAAGGACGCCGTCTTCGTGTGCATCGGCCGCAAGGGCGCCCAGGCGCTCGCGCGTTCGGGCCGCAAGGTCCTCGCCGATTTCCCCGTCACCGACCGCGCGACCTTCAACGAAGTCCGCCCTGCCGCCGAGTACCTCCTCAAGGCCTTCACCGAAGGCACGGTCGACACCGTCGAGGTCCTCTTCGCCCACTTCAAGAACACGATGGTGCAGACCCCGCGCGTCCAGCAGCTCCTGCCGGCCGACAGCCTGGTGAACCAGGCCCGCGAGTTCCGCGCCAAGCTCGGCCTGCCCGAGCCGAAGTTCGAGGAAGACGAACGCGACATGCTCTTCGAGCCGTCCGCCGCCGCGATCCTCGACCAGCTGCCGGCCCTCTTCTTCAAGCAGGCCGTCCACCAGGCCGTCCTCGAGTCCAAGGCTTCCGAGTTCAGCGCGCGCATGGTCGCCATGAAGGCCGCCACCGACAACGCCAAGAAGATCGGCGCCGCCCTCTCCCTCGAATACAACAAGGCCCGTCAGGCCGCGATCACCCAGGAGATCCTGGAGCTCACCGCCGGCGCCGCCGCCCAGTAATTTCCTCACCCAACTTCTACAAATATCATGAGCACTAAAGGAACGATCACCCAGGTCCTCGGCGCCGTCGTCGACGTCCAATTCCCCGTCGATAAGGTCCCTGAGATCTACAACGCGATCCAGATCGACTATAAGGTCGAAGGTAAGGCCACCAAGCTGGTCCTCGAAGTCCAGCAGCACCTCGGCAACGGCCTCGTCCGCGCCGTGGCGATGACGACCACCGAAGGCCTCGTGCGCGGCGGCGAAGCCGTCGACACCGGCGCCCCGATCACCGTGCCCGTCGGCAACGGCGTCCTCGGCCGCATCTTCAACGTCACCGGCGACGCCGTCGACGAACGCGGCCCGGTCGAGCACAGCAAGCGCTACCCGATCCACCGCCTGCCCCCGCCCCTCACCGAGCAGTCCACCTCCGCCGAACTCCTCGGCACCGGCATCAAGGTCATCGACCTGATCTGTCCCTTCGTGAAGGGCGGCAAGGTCGGCGCCTTCGGCGGCGCCGGCGTCGGCAAGACCGTCGTCATCATGGAGCTCATCAACAACATCGCGATGAAGCAGGGCGGTTTCTCCGTCTTCGCCGGCGTCGGCGAGCGCTCCCGTGAAGGCAATGACCTCTACCACGAGATGTCCGAAGCGGGCGTCATCGACCAGAAGGACCTCTCGAAGTCCAAGGTCGCCCTCGTGTACGGCCAGATGAACGAGCCGCCCGGCGCCCGTATGCGCGTCGCGCTCTCGGCCCTCGCGATGGCCGAATTCTTCCGCGACGAGCAGAACCGCGACGTGCTCCTCTTCGTCGACAACGTCTTCCGCTTCTCCCAGGCCGGTTCCGAAGTGTCCGCGCTCCTCGGTCGCTCGCCCTCCGCGGTGGGTTACCAGCCGACCCTCGCCTCCGAAATGGGCAACCTCCAGGAACGCATCACCTCCACCAAGAAGGGCTCGATCACGTCCTTCCAGGCGGTGTACGTCCCGGCGGACGACCTTACCGACCCGGCTCCGGCCAACACCTTCGCTCACCTTGACTCGACCGTCGTGCTCGAGCGCCGCATCGCCGAACTGGGCATCTACCCGGCCGTCGACCCGCTCGCTTCCACCTCGACCGCGCTCGCTCCTGAGGTCGTCGGCGACCGCCACTTCCGCGTCGCCCGCGGCGTGCAGGGCCTCCTGCAGCGCTACAAGGACCTCCAGGACATCATCGCGATCCTGGGCCTCGACGAACTGTCCCCCGAGGACAAGCTCGTCGTGTTCCGCGCCCGTAAGGTGCAGAAGTTCCTCTCCCAGCCGTTCCACGTCGCCGAAATCTTCACGGGCTCGCCCGGCAAGTACGTCGCCCTCGACGACACGCTGCGCGGCTTCGAGATGATCCTCTCCGGCGAGCTCGACCACGTGAACGAGAACGACTTCTACATGAAGGGCGGCATCGACGAGGTCCTCGCCGCTTCGGGCAAGTCCAAGTAATCCGACCCGATGTCCCTTAAGGTCGAAATCGTCACCCCTGACCGCCGCGCCTACGAAGGCACGGCGGACAAGGTGACCCTGCCCACCGCGTTGGGCAGCATCGGCATCCTGCCCGGCCACCAGCCCATCACCGCGGTCATCGCCGCCGGCGAAGTCATCCTGACCGTCGAAGGCAAGGTCACGCGCCTCGCCATCGACCAGGGTTTCGTCCGCGTCGTCTCCGATAAGGTCTCGGTCGTGACCGAAGCCGCGATCGACGAAGCGAAGATCGACCTGAAGGCCGTCGAGAACGCCGAAGCCCGCGCCCGTCAGGCCGTCGAGGCCGCGCGTGGTCAGAAGGACGTCGACCCGGTCGAGGTCGCGAAGATGGAGCAGATCCTCCGCTTCGCCTTGGTGCAGCGCCTCGTGAAGGGCCGCACCTCGCCTGGCATGACGGAGTAACCTGCCGTTTTTCGGCTAAACACCGTCGCAAGCGGAACTTGCCCCATCTTCCACGGTGGGGCAAAGTTCCCTCGTGATTAAATCTGCGATCACGGTCTCCCTCGTCGCCCAAGCCAAGGGTGGTCCGTTCGTCTATTGGGACGGCCTCGCCCCCGCCGCGGCTTCCGCCGCGAAGCTGGGTTTCGACGCGATCGAGGTCTTCGCTCCGTCCGCGGCTTCCATCGACCGCCCGGCGCTCCACTCCCTGCTGAAGCAGCACGGTCTCTCGGCCGCGGCCTTCGGTACCGGCGGCGGTTGGCTCGTCCATAAGTGGCACCTGACCCACGCCGACCCCGCGATCCGCTCCCAGGCCCGCGAGTTCATCCGCGCGATCATCGACGTGGGCGGCGAATTCAAGGCGCCCGCGATCATCGGTTCGATGCAGGGTAAGGCCGAGGGCGACGTCTCCCGCGACCAGGCGCTGACCTGGCTCGCCGAGGCGCTCACCGATCTCGGCGCCCACGCCGCCTGCTACGGCGTGCCGCTGCTCTACGAGCCGCTCAATCGCTACGAGACGAATCTCCTCAACCGCCAGCTCGATGCGGCGCAGTTCCTCGAGTCGCGCCAGGTCGGCAACGTGAAGCTGCTCTGCGATCTCTTCCACATGAACATCGAGGAGGTCTCGAACGCCGCCACGCTCCGCGCCTGCGGCCGTCACGTCGGCCACGTCCACTTCGCCGACAGCAACCGCCAGGCGATCGGCTTCGGTCACACGGACGCCGCTACGGTGGTCGCCGCGCTCAAGGACATCGGCTTCGCCGGTTATCTCTCCGGCGAGATCCTGCCGCTGCCCGACTCCGAAGCCGCCGCCGCGCAGACGATCAAAGCCATCCGCGCCCACTTACCCCGCTAAGACCATGCTCAAGCACCAGCTCATCCATCCGAAGATCCTCGAAGTGCTCGCCCGCGCGGGCCACCACTCGGTGATCCTCATCGCCGACGGCAACTACCCGGTCTGGGGCAAGAAGGGACCGAACGCCGAACTGGTCTCGCTCAATCTTTCGCCGGGCATCCCGACCGTCGCCCAGGTCCTCCGCGCGGTGCTTAGCGCCGTGCCGGTCGACGCCGTCAACACGATGGGCATCCCCGCCGACGACTCCTACGCACAGCAGGGCGAGCCGCCCGTGTGGGCCGAGTTCCGCCAGGAAGTGAAGGCCGCCGGCCTCAAGCTCGAGCTGCAGCCGATCCTGAAGTGGGATTTCTACAAGGCCGTCGAATCCGCCGACCATATCCTCACCATCCAGACCGGCGACCAGGCGCTCTGGGGCAACGTGCTCCTCACCGTCGGCTGCCGCACCGCCTGAACTTTCCTTCCATGAAGACCCGCCCCCTCGGTAAGACCGGCATCGAACTGCCGATCCTCAGCTTCGGCGCCTCCTCCCTCGGTCAGGAGTTCCGCAGCGTCGCCCTCGACGACGCCCTGAAGTCCGTCCAGGTCGCCCTCGACTGCGGCCTCAACTTCATCGACACGTCGCCCTTCTACGGCCGCGGCATGTCCGAAGTCCTCCTCGGCATCGCCCTCCGCGGCGTCCCGCGCGACAGCTACAAGCTCTGCACGAAGCTCGGCCGCTACGACCTCCAGCACTTCGACTTCAGCGCCAAGCGCGTCGCGGAGAGCATCGACGTCTCCCTCCACCGCCTCGGCACCGACCACCTCGACATCATCCTCTGCCACGACATCGAGTTCGTCCCGATGCAGCAGATCGTCGACGAGACGATCCCGGCCCTCCGCAAGGCGAAGCAGGCCGGCAAGGTGAAGGCGATCGGTTTCAGCGGCTACCCGCAGAAGATCTTCAAGTTCATCTGCGAACAGGCCGAGGTCGATTGCGTGCTGAGCTATAACCAGCACACGCTGCAGAACACCCGCTTCTCCGACGAGACGGTGCCTTACCTGAAGGCGAAGGGCATCGGCGTGATGAACGCCGGTCCGTTCAGCGCCCGCCTGCTCACCAACGCGCCGCTCCCGGCCTGGCTCAAGGAGCCCGAGAACGTGAAGGCCGCCGCCCGCGCCGCCGCCGCCCATTGCGCCGCCAAGGGCAGCGACATCGCCAAGCTCGCCCTGCAGTTCTCCCTCCAGCATCCTGACATCGCCACGACGGTCTCGGGCAGCGCCAATCCGACGAACATCCGCAACTGGGCCAAGTGGGCCGCGGAACCGATCGACCAGCAGCTCCTCTCCGAGGTCCAGGCGATCTTCGCCCCGGTCAAGAACCTCGGTCACCTCGAAGGCCTCAAGGAGAACAACTGAGCCGATGAAGGCCATCCGTCTCGACCAGCCCGGTCAGTTCGCCCGTATCGACATCCCGGAGCCGCCCGCGCCCGCGGCCGGCGAAGCGGTCGTCCGCGTGCATCGCATCGGCATCTGCGGCACCGACTACGGAGGCTACCTCGGCAAGATGCCGTTCTATTCCTACCCGCGCATCCCGGGCCATGAGCTCGGCGTCGAAGTCCTCGCCGTAGGTCCGGGCGTGACGAACGTGAAGCCTGGCGACCGCTGCTCCGTCGAGCCCTACATCAACTGCCAGACGTGCTACAGCTGCCGCCGCGGTTTCACCAACTGTTGCGAGAACCATAAGACGCTCGGCGTGATGTGCGACGGCGGCATGGCCGAGAAGTTCCTGCTGCCGGCCCGCAAGCTTCACCTCTCTACGAAGCTTTCCTACGACCAGCTCGCGCTTGTCGAGACGCTCGCCATCGGCTGCCACGCCGTCGACCGCGCCGCGCCCAAGGCCGGCGAGACGGTCCTCGTCATCGGCTCCGGGCCGATCGGCCTCTCGGCCGTGGAGTTCGTCAAGGTCTCCGGCGCGAAGTGCGTGGTGATGGACATGAACGCCGACCGCCTGAAGTTCTGCACGGACGTGATGAAGGTGGACGGCGTCATCCTCGCCAAGGGCGATGGCTCCGAAGTCGCCGCGCTCGCGGCCCTCACCGACGGCCAGCTGGCCGACGTGGTCATCGACGCCACGGGCAGCAACAAGTCGATGGTCGGCTGCTTCGCTTACGCGGCCTTCGCGGCCCGCGTGGTCTACGTGGGCATCACCCAGCAGGACCTGACTTTCCCGCACGCCCCGCACCTCCACCGCCGCGAGCTGACCATCATGGCCAGCCGCAACGCCCTTTCGAAGGACTTCGCCCGCATCATCCAACTGATCGAAGACGGGGTGATCGACACGAAGCCGTGGATCACGCACCACGCGAAGTTCGACGACCTGATCGCGACCTTCCCGACCTGGCTCAAGCCGGAGTCCGGCGTGATCAAGGCGATCGTCGACGTGGTCTGACGCCATGCGCCTCGACGCCCACCAGCACTTCTGGTCGTACGACGCGGCGCAATACCCGTGGATCCCGCCGGGCTCGCCCTTGCACCGCAGCTGGCTCCCCGACGATCTCGCCGCCTTGCAGAAGCCGCTTGGCTTCGACGGATCCATCGCCGTGCAGGCCCGTCAGGTCGTCGGCGAATCCGACTGGCTTCTCGGCCTCGCGGACCAGCATGCGAACGTGAAGGGCGTCGTCGGTTGGGTCGACCTCCGCTCCGAGCGCGTCGAGGCTGACCTTGCTCGTCTCGCCGCGCACCCGAAGTTCGTCGGCGTCCGTCACGTCGTCCAGGAAGAGCCCGACGTCGACTTCATGCTGGGGAAGGATTTCCAGCGCGGGATCTCGAAGCT
>RDYO01000098.1 GCA_004293385.1 Verrucomicrobiota bacterium | reverse complement strand
GCCGGTGAGGGCCATCACGACCTTCTTCCCGATGGAAGAGGGACGACAGCTGGAACAGCAGGAGCTTGCGGACATGGCGGAGCGGGACGGGATGCAAAAAGCATCAAATAGGCAGTTTCCTTTGTTCCCACCCCGGACGCAGGGAAAAGGGGAGGTATTAGCGAGACGCCCCCCGATTGTGAAAAACCCTCATAAGGGGTCGAATGGCACCCCCCAGGGTACGCCCATGGCCCCGGGTCACCCCCCGGACCGACCGGAAAAACCGCTTGCCATGGTTTTTTTCGGCCATGCAATTCGAAAGTCCAGACCGGCTTCCGTCACAGGACCTGCCGGTCTTATCTTTTTTACCCGCTCCCCAGCCCTCCCGACCACCTTTCCATGAAGTATATTTTCGTCACCGGCGGCGTCATCTCCTCCCTGGGCAAAGGCCTCACCGCCGCCGCCCTGGGCGCCCTGCTCGAATGCCGGGGCCTGAAGGTGCGCATCCAGAAGTTCGACCCGTACCTCAACGTCGATCCGGGCACCATGAGCCCCTACCAGCACGGCGAGGTCTACGTCCTCAACGACGGCGCCGAGACCGACCTCGACCTCGGCCACTACGAACGCTTCACCTCGGGCGAGCTCTCCCGCCTCAACAGCCTCAGCTCCGGCCAGGTCTACGAGACCGTCATCCAGAAGGAACGCCGCGGCGACTACCTCGGCAAGACCGTGCAGGTCATCCCGCACGTCACCAATGAGATCAAGGACCGCATCCTCAAGGGCGGCGAAGGGGTCGACGTGCTCATCACCGAGATCGGCGGTACGACCGGAGACATCGAAGGCCTGCCCTTCCTCGAGGCGCTCCGCCAGTTCCAGCATGACGCCGGCCGCGAGAACGTGGCCTTCCTGCACTGCACGCTGGTGCCCTTCATCAAGGCCGCCGGCGAGCTCAAGACGAAGCCCTCGCAGCAGTCCGTCGCCAAGCTCCGCGAGATCGGCATCCAGCCCGACCTGCTCGTCTGCCGCACCGACCGCCCGATCGGCGAAGACAACCGCCAGAAGCTCTCCCTCTACTGCAACGTCGGCCTGGACTGCGTGTTCGAATGCCGCGACGTCGACCACTCCATCTACGAACTGCCGATGCAGCTCGCCGAACAGCGCATGGACGAAGTCGTCGTCAAGCGCCTCGGCCTGCAGTGCCAGCCGATCGACATCTCCCCGTGGCGCGAGATCGTGCGTCGCCTCCTGCAGCCGAAGCACCGCGTGCGCGTGGGCGTCGTCGGCAAGTACATCGAGCTCCAGGACGCTTATAAGTCCGTCTACGAATCCATCACCCACGGCGGCATCGCCAACGAGACCGCGGTCGAAGTCGTGCGCATCGACGCCGAAGACCTCGAGACCAAGGGCACCGCTTCGCTCGAAGGCCTCGACGGCATCCTCGTCCCCGGCGGCTTCGGCAACCGCGGCATCGAGGGCAAGATCATCGCCGCGAAGTTCGCCCGCGAACGCAAGGTGCCGTACTACGGCCTCTGCCTCGGCATGCAGATCACGGTGATCGAGTTCGCCCGCAACGTGCTCGGCCTCAAGGACGCCCATTCGACCGAGTTCGCGCCGGAGACCAAGAACCCGGTGATCCACCTGATGGAATCCCAGAAGAGCGTGGTGACCAAGGGCGGCACGATGCGCCTCGGCTCCTACGACTGCGCCCTGACCCCGGGCAGCCGCTCCCGCGCCGCCTACGGCACGGACAACATCAAGGAACGCCACCGCCACCGCTTCGAATACAACGACGCCTACCGGACCAAGCTCGAGGCCGCCGGCCTGATCGTGGGGGGCACCAACCCCCAGAGCGGCCTGGTCGAGATCGTCGAGGTCAAGGACCACCCCTGGATGGTCGGGGTCCAGTACCACCCGGAATTCAAGTCCCGCCCGGACCGCGCCCACCCCCTCTTCGCCGCTTTTGTGAAGGCGGCGGTTGAGAAGTCCCGGTTGTCCTGCTAAATCGGAGACAAGTCCGGTCCGACCGGACGCTGACAAGTGGGCGGAGAACCGCCGAACGCGCCACCCCGCGCGCCCCTTCCCCACCCCTATGTCCACCACCATCAACGCCGCCGGCACCTGGGTGCCGCGCCTCCGCGAACAGGTCGCCCGGGTCGTCGTCGGCCAGCAATACCTCGTCGATCGCCTGCTGATCGGACTCCTCGCCAACGGCCACGTCCTCCTCGAAGGCGTGCCCGGCCTCGCGAAGACGCTCTCGGTGCGCACGCTCGCCCAGACCGTCCACGCCGACTTCTCGCGCATCCAGTTCACGCCGGACCTCCTGCCGGCCGACATCGTGGGTACGCTCATCTACGACCCGAAGACCGGCGAATACGCCGTGAAGCGCGGCCCGATCTTCGCCAACTTCGTCCTCGCGGACGAAATCAACCGCGCGCCCGCCAAGGTGCAGTCCGCGCTCCTCGAAGCGATGCAGGAGCGCCAGGTGACGCTCGGCGGCGAGACGCACAAGCTACCCGCGCCCTTCCTCGTCCTCGCGACGCAGAACCCGATCGACCAGGAAGGCACCTACCCGCTGCCCGAAGCCCAGGTCGACCGCTTCATGCTGAAGCTCAACATCGGCTACCCGACCCGCGAGGAGGAACGCAAGATCCTCGACGCGATGGCGACGACCTCGCCGAAGCTCGACGTCGAAGCCGTCATCACGCAGCAGGAGATCCTCGAGGCCCGCAAGGCCGTCGACGCGATCCACGTGGCCGAACCGATCCGCGACTACATCGTCTCGCTCGTGCTCGCGACCCGCGGCCAGCACCCGGGCGGCCCCGACCTCGCCAAGTTCCTCCAGTTCGGCGCCTCTCCGCGCGCGACCATCAACCTCACCCTCGCCGCCAAGGCCTGGGCCTTCCTGCAGGGCCGCGATCACGTGACCCCGCAGGACGTGAAGGACATCGCGCCTGACGTCCTCCGCCACCGCCTGATCCTCACTTACGAAGCCGACGCCGAAGGAGTCGACGCCGACGCCATCGTGCGCCGCGTCCTCGACGCCGTCAGCGTACCCTAAGCCCGCCCGGCGACCGTGGCCACGCCCGTCCCGACCCACCCGCAGGAGACCCTCCGCCGCGCGCAGCGCGTCGAGATCGTCGCCCTGCGCCAGGTCAACGACGCGATGGTCGGCGCCTACCTCTCGCGCTTCAAGGGCCGCGGCACCGACTTCGAAGAGCTGCGCGAATACGTCCCCGGCGACGACGTGCGCGCGATGGACTGGAACGTGACCGCGCGCACGGGCAAGCCGTTCGTCCGCCTGCACCGCGAAGAGCGCGAGCTCACGCTGGTGCTCGCGGTCGACGTCTCCGGCTCGGCCGGCTTCGGCTCGGGCGAACAGACCCTGCGCGAACGCGCGGCCGACGTCGCCGCCTGCCTCGCGGTGTCCGCGCTCAAGGCCGGCGACAAGGTCGGGCTGCTGCTCTTCACCGACCGTGAGGAGCTCTGGGTCGCCCCGCGCAAAGGCCGCCGCCACGTGCTGCGGATCATCCGCGAGGTCCTCGAATTCCGTCCCGTCTCTCGCCGCACTTCGTTCGTCCAGCCGATGCGTCGCCTCGGCCGCGCGCTCCGCCGTCGTTCGATGGTCTTCGTGGTCTCCGACTTCCTCGCCGGCCCCGAAGGCGGCGACGCGATGGCCGCGGCGCTCGCCGAACTGAACTCCCGCCACGACACCGCGTGCGTGCAGCTCGTCGATGAACGCGAGCGCGTCCTGCCGGACGTCGGCGTGGTGGCCCTCGAAGACGCCGAGACCGGCGAGATCCGCGAAGTCGACACGAGTTCGTTCGCCGTGCGCCAGGCTTTCGCGGTCCAAGCCGAAGCCCGCCTGACCGAGACGGCCGCCCTCCTCGGCCGCGCCGGCACCGACGTCGCCCGCCTCGACCCAGGCGCCGCCGTGGCGCCGACCCTCGCCCGTTTCTTCGAACGCCGCCGGCGCCGCCGCTGATGCCTCCCGCCGAAGACATCCCGTTCACGCTGCTCGGCCCCAAGGCCGAGGTGCCGCCCGGCTTCTGGTCTTCCTACTGGGGCGCCGCCGTGCTCGGCGTCCTCTGCCTCGCCGTCGTCGCGCTCGTCGCCGTCCGCCTCCTCCGTCGCGCCCCGGCCGCGCGGCCGCCCCACGCCCAGCTCGAAGCCGAACTCACCGCCGCCGAGTCGCTGCCGGCCGCCGCCGCGGTGGTCCGCGTCACGCACGCTTTCCGCGGCTACCTTTTCGCCGTCGACGCGCGCGCCCTGCCTTCGCTCGCCACCGAAGAACTGCTGACGGTGACGGGCGTCATCCCGGTCTTCCTGCCCGCGCGCCAGCCGCTGGCCGCCGCGCTCCGCAGCGCCGACGCCGCGAAGTTCGCCGGCGCCGGACTGGAGACCTCGTTGCTGATCGCCGGCGTGCGCGAAGCCGCCCGCCGCGTCGAAGACGCCCGCCGGACCTTCGCCCGGCCCACGCCGCCGCCGATCGTGTTCGCGAACACCTCCCTCGGAAGCGTCATCCCGGTCGCCACGACCGCCCAGGCGACCCCGCCGCCCTTGCCGACGCCGCCGCCTCTCCCCGTGCCTCCGCCGCTGCCCCGGCGTGACCAAGCCTGATGGAACTCTTCGGCTTCGATTTCCAGTACCCTTGGGCGCTCCTCCTCCTCGCGCTCGTCCCGGTCTACGCCTGGCTGCGCGGACGCATCGGCCGGGCCGCCGCGGTGCTCTACCCCGACACCACGCTGCTCGGCGCGGTCGGCCGTCCCGTCCGTGAACGCGCCGGTCGGCTGAGCCTCTTCCTCCGCCTGCTGACGGCGATCCTCCTCGTGGTCGCCATCGCCGGACCGCGCACGGCGAACAAAGAGATCGAGCGCGAAGCCGAAGGCGTGGACATCATGCTCGTGGTCGACCTTTCGTGGTCGATGATGGCCTTGGACATGAGCACCGCGCGCGACGAGGTGACGCGCTGGCAGGCCAGCCAGAAGGTGATCTACGACTTCCTCGCGCGACGCCCCGACGACCGCATCGGCGCCGTGGTCTTCTCGGGCAAGCCCTACCTGCTGAGCCCGCTCACGATCAACAAGATCTGGGTCGAGAAAGGCATCGACCGCATGCACATCGGCAGCATCCAGGAGACCGGCACCGCGATCGGCGAAGGCCTCGCCATGGCCGTCGACCGGATGAAGAACATCAAGGGCCGTCGCTCGAAGGTCATCATCCTGCTCACCGACGGCGACGACAACATGAGCAAGGCCATCCTGCCCGTGCCCGCCGCCGAGCTCGCCGCCGCCCTCGGTATCCGCCTCTACTGCATCGGCCTCGGCAAGGACGAGCCGACCGTCCTGCCGCGCTTCGACACGCGCACGGGCCAGCTCTACCGCGACGCCCTCGGCCGGACGATCCCGATGCAGACCATCAACCCGGCGAACTACGTGATGCTCGCCAAGATGGCCAAGATCGCCGACGGCCGCTTCTACCGCGCGCTCGACCAGGCCCAGCTCGGCCGCGTGTACGAGGAGATCGACCGCCTCGAACGCACCGAGGTGCGCTTCCGCGAATCCGTCGTCTACGAAAGCCACCGCCTCATCTGGGTCGGCCTCGCCGCCCTCCTCCTCCTCGCCGAAATCGGCTGGGCCGTCCTGCGGCCCCGCGCGCCCTGAGCCATGGACCTCACTGACCCGCATTTCGAAGACCCGCGCCTCCTCTGGGTCGCCGCCGCCGCGGGGCTGATCCTCTTCCTCGCGTTGCGCTGGACGGAGCACCGCCGCCGCCAAGGACTCACCGGCTTCGCCTCCGCGACGCTGCTCGGACGGCTGGTGTCCGGCTTCTCCGCCGCGCGCCGGCTCACCAAGGACGCCGCGCTCGCGGCCGCCTTCGCCCTCCTCGTGGCCTGCTTCGCCGGCCCGCGCTGGGGCGTCGAAGAGACCAAGCAGAAAGGCGCGACCGAGGACGTGGTCTTCGCCCTCGATGTCTCGAAATCGATGCTCGTCGCCGACATGAGCCCGACGCGGCTCGCGCGCGCCAAGGCCGCGATCGCCGGCTTCGTCCGCCGGAAGGGCACCGGCAACGTCGGGCTGATCGCCTTCGCCGGCCAGGCCTTCCTGCAGTGCCCGCTCACGCGCGACTACGACGCCTTCTTCCGTACGCTGGAAGAGACCGATACGACCAGCATCCAGGTGAGCGGCACCGACCTCGGCCGCGCCGTCGAAGAAGCCGAGCTGGCCTTCTACTCCAACCGCAACCGCAAGCTGCTCATCCTGCTCACCGACGGCGAAGACCTTGAGTCCGGCGGCGTCGAGATGGCGAAGAAGCTCAAACGCAAGGGGCTCGTCGTGCACGCCGTGGGCGTCGGCACGCCTTCGGGCGGCCCGATCCGCGTCATCGGCGAGACGGGCTCGATCGAGACGCTGAAGGACGCGGCCGGCGAAGAAGTCCTCAGCCGCCTCGACGAGAAGACCCTCGGCGAGGTCGCCGAAGCCACCGGCGGGCGCTTCGTGCGGCTCGGCCAGGCCGGCGAAGGCATGGAAGCCCTCCGCCTCGCCATCCAGGCGGGCACCGACGAACGCGGCGCCGGCCGCCAAGGCATCCCCCGCGAAGAATGGTTCCTGGGGCTCGCCCTCCTCCTGCTGGTCGCCGAATCCCTTCTCTCCACCCGCCGCCGCCCGACCACGCCATGAGAACCCTGCTCGCCCTCCTGCTGTTCGTATCCGCCGCCCGCGGCGCCGAGAAAGTCACCGACCCGCTCGCCGGCCTCGACGCGCGCGAACTGCATAACCGAGGCACGCGGCGACTCGCCGAAGGCGACCTGGCCGGCGCCGAAGAAGCCCTGCGGGCCTCGCTCGGCCGGGATGACGACCCCCTCCGTCCGCCGGCCCTGCACAACCTCGGCCACGTACGATTCGGCAAGGGCAAGGCCGGCCTCGGCGGCCGCACGGCCGGCGACGTCACCGAACTTTCCATCGCGCGCTCCTACCTCGAGGCGGCCGACGCCGACATCTCGGACATGAAGGATCAGATCGAGCTGCTCGACAAGGCGAAGGCCGAAGGCCGCGAGCCGGACTACGTCCCCGCGACGGCCGCGCTCGGCGGCGGCATGAACACGTACCGCACCATCAAGAAGCTCATCCCGAAGGAAGAGGCGATGGTCACCAAGCGCTCCGGCGTCATCGCCCTCTGGACGCGTTCGGTCGGCGACTTCCGCGGGGCGCACGAACTCGACGCCGCCGACGCCCAGGGCAAGGCCAACGCCGAAGCCGTCGAGGAACTCCTCCGCGCCCTGCGCCGCGAGACCGTCGCGCTCGACGAGGCCATCGAGGCCCAGCGCAAGAAGCTCGAAGAGCTGCGCGACGTCATCCGCGAGCTGGTGAAGCGCATCCCCGACGACAAGCTCCCGCCTGAAGCGGAAAGCGGCGACGAGGATGAAGAAGAAGATTTCCTCCCGCCCGAACGCCGCAAGCCGAAGCCCCGTTCCGGCAGCGACAAGAAAGGCGAGGAGGGCAAGGAAGAGAAGATGACCGAACAGGAGGCCCGCGGTTCGCTCGAAGGCCTGAAGAACGAATTCGGCCGCAAGATGCCCGCCGGCCAGCAGGACGGCAAGGGCGGCAGCGGCGGCAAGCCCAAGGACAAGAAAGGTAAGGACTACTGAGATGCGCCGCTTCCTCTCCGTCTGCGTCGTGCTTTGCCTCGGGCTCCTCGCCCGCGCGGAGGACCGCGTCAACTGGGAGATCACCCCGCGCGTGACCGCGCCGGGTCAGCCGTTCCGCCTCCAGATCATGGTCGAGTCCGACGTCGTGCTCGGCGGGGCGCAGTTCATCAGCCGCGAGATCAAGCCGCCGCGCGGCATGGCCCTGCGCCTGTCCGGCCAGATCATCCGGCCCGACTCCAACGAGGCCACCTTCAACTTCTCGGGCGTCGCCCCCGAACAGCTCGGCGAACACGTCATCCCTTCCTTCAACCTGCGCTTCGCCCGCAAGGTCGTGGTCGTGCCGGAGATCCGCCTGCGCGTCAGCGACCAGGTCACCTTCCGCCGCGAAGCCCAGGCCCGGGCCGAACTCGTCCTCCCCGACCGCGTCTTCTACGTGGGCGAACTCGTCCGCGGCGCCATCCGCATGCGGGGCGGCGAAGACGAAGCGGTCGTCGCGAGCTACGGGCTCGAGTCGCTCGCCGAAGGTTTCTCGATGGCGGTCACCGCCGAACGTCAGCCGCTGCCCGACGCCCTTGGCCAGGGCCTGCAGACGACCTTCGACCTGACGCCGATCCGGGAGGGCGCGGGCGAATTCTCCCTCAACGGCATCATGCTGGTGCAGAACGGCGAAGCCAATGCCTTCAACCAAGGCGGGCGCGACCGGCCCTTCGCCTTCCGTCGACGCCTCACGGTCGCGCACGTGCCGGAACGCGGCCGCCCGCCCGAGTGGAGCGGCGCCATCGGCCGCTTCGTCGCCGAAGGCCTGCAGGTCTCGAAGGACAAGCCTGAGGTCGGCGAGCCCATCCGCCTGCGCGCGATCCTGACCGGCGACGGCAACCTCGATCGCATCCTGCCGCCGGAGCTGAAAGGCGACGAGACCTGGGACGTGCTCCCGGCCACCGAGCGCCGCCGCCACGCGGAAGACCAGCGCATGTTCGTCTACACGCTCGTGCCGCGTCTGCCGGGCAAGCTGCGCACTCCCGCCGTCCGGCTCGCCACGTTCGATCCCGCGACGAAGACCTTCAGCCGACTGGAGTTCACCCCGCTCGAGATCACCGTGACCGGCAACGCGCCGGCCAAGGTCGACCTCGTGACGGCCGATCCGGCCGTGCCCGCCGCCGCCCAGCTGAAGCCGGTGACCGG
>RDYO01000097.1 GCA_004293385.1 Verrucomicrobiota bacterium | reverse complement strand
CAACGTCCCGGACCGGGCCGACCCCGAGGCGCCGGACGGCGTCTGGGTCGGTAACGTGCGCGGGTCCGTCGGTCGACCGGTCGTCGGCATCGCGGTCCGTTTCCTCGATCCGACGACCGGCGACGTGCTGCCGAGCGGGCAGGTGGGGCTCCTCGAGATCCGGGGCGCCAACGTCTTCATGGGTTACCTCGACGCCGAGCAGACCGCGAAGGCCATGACGCCCGATGGTTGGTATCGCACCGGCGACTTGGCGCGCCTTGACGACGACGGCTTCCTGCATCTCGCGGGTCGCCTCTCCCGCTTCTCCAAGATCGGCGGCGAGATGGTCCCGCATGGCACCGTCGAGGAAGCCTTGCGCAAGGTCATGGGTCTCACGGATGCGGTCGAACTCAAGGTCGCCGTCGCGAGCACGTCCGATCCGGTCAAAGGTGAGCAGCTCGTGGTGCTCTTGGTCGACGACGTCGATGTCGAGGCGATCCGCGCCGCGCTGGCCGCCGAGGGCCTGGCCAATCTATGGATTCCCAAGGTGTTCAAGAAGGTACCGGGCATCCCGATTTTAGGCACGGGCAAGCTGGATTTGCACAAGTTGCGGGAGCTGGCACAGGGCTGACACGGTTTTGGCTCGCTTGTGGCTTAGGGTCGATTGTCCTAACCGACGATCATGCCTAAAAAGAAGAAGCCCGCGAAGAAGTCAGTCAAGGTGGTCAAGGTCCGCAAGCCGGCCGCCAAGCCCGTCTCCAAGCCCAAGGTGAAGGCGACCGCCAAGGCCGCCGTCTCCTCGCCGGTCGCGATCTTCCGCGACGCGATCCTGCATCATCTGAAGAGCACGTTCGCCCGCGACCGCGTCACCGCCACCCGCAACGACTGGTGGATGGCCACGTGCATGGCCGCGCGCGACCAGATGCTCGAGCGCTACATCGACACGCAGTCCCAGCACGCCAGCAAGAACGTCCGCCGCGTCTACTATCTCTCCCTCGAGTACCTCATGGGCCGCGTGCTCACGAACAACCTCGTCAACCTGCAGCTCCGCGAGGTCGCGGCGCAGGCTTTGTCCGAACTCGGCCAGGACCTCGAGACCGTCGCCGACGAAGAGGCCGACATGGGCCTCGGCAACGGCGGCCTCGGCCGTCTGGCCGCGTGCTTCCTGGACTCCCTCGCGACGATGGACATCCCGGCCGTCGGCTACGGTATCCATTACGAATTCGGCCTCTTCCGCCAGACGTTCGCGCAGGGCCGCCAGGTCGAAGTCGCCGACAACTGGCTGGCGAACAATAATCCGTGGCTGATCCGCCGTCCGAACTTCCGCGTGAGCGTGCCCCTCTACGGTCGCGTGAAGCATAGCACCGATGACCGCGGCAACCATTCCGCCGAACTCGTCGAAACGCGCGACCTCCTCGGCGTGCCCTGGGACATCCCGATCGCCGGCTTCGCGGGCAGCAGCGTCAACTTCCTCCGCCTCTGGGAATCCAAGGCCGCGTCCGAGTTCGACTTCCGCGCCTTCGACCGCGGCGGCTACGTCGAGGCCGTGCGCGACCGTACTTCCAGCGAGACCGTCTCCAAGGTCCTCTATCCGAACGACAGCACCGAGAGCGGCAAGGAGCTGCGTCTCGTCCAGCAGATCTTCTTCGTGTCGTGCTCGCTGCAGGACATCCTGCGCCGTCACCGCCGCCTGAACCCCGATTTCAATTCCTTGCCGGCCAAGGCCGCGATCCAGCTCAACGACACCCACCCGGCGATCGCCGTGGCCGAGCTGATGCGCCTGCTCGTCGACGTCGAGCGCCTGACCTGGGACGAAGCTTGGGCCCTCTGCACCCAGACCTTCAGCTACACCAACCATACCTTGCTGCCCGAGGCGCTCGAGACCTGGTCGGTGCCGCTCTTCGAGAAGGTGCTCCCGCGTCACCTTGAGATCATCTACGAGATCAACCGCCGTCACCTCGAGGAGGTCGACCGTCGCTGGCCGGGAGACGACGCCCGCAAGACCGAGCTCTCGATCATCCAGGAGGGCTTCCCGAAGCGCGTCCGCATGGCGCACCTCGCCGTCGTCGGCTCGCACCACGTCAACGGCGTGGCTGAACTGCACACCCGCCTCCTGCGTGCCCACCTTTTTCCGGGCTTCGATGAGCTTTGGAAGGGTAAGTTCGTCAACGTCACCAACGGCGTGACGCCCCGTCGCTGGGTCCGCGGCTGCAATCCTGAGCTCAGCACCCTTTGTGACGAGTTCGCAGGCACCGGTTGGGAGACCGACCTCGGCCGCCTGCGCAAGCTCGACGCCGTCGCCGATCGTCCGGCTTTCCAGGAACGCTTCCTCGCGATCAAGCGCGCCAACAAGGTCCGCCTCGCCGCCCGCATCAAGGAACTCGTCGACGTGGACGTCTCGCCCGACGCGCTCTTCGACGTGCAGATCAAGCGCCTGCATGAGTACAAGCGCCAGCACCTCAACCTGCTGCACATCCTGCACCTGTACCGCCGCATCCTGAACGAGCCGAACGGCAAGTTCACGCCGCGCGTCTGCGTCTTCGGCGCCAAGGCCGCACCGGGCTACGCGTTGGCCAAGCACATCATCCACGCCATCAACCGCGTGGCCGCCGTCATCAATTCCGACGAGCGCGTGCGCGGCCTGCTCAAGGTCGTCTTCCTGCCCGATTACCGCGTCTCGCTCGCCGAGCGCATCATCCCGGCCGCGGACCTCTCCGAGCAGATCTCCACGGCGGGCAAGGAAGCCTCCGGCACGGGCAACATGAAGCTCGCCCTCAACGGCGCGGTCACGATCGGTACCCTCGACGGTGCCAACGTCGAAATCGCCGAAGAAGTCGGCGACCAGAACATCTTCATCTTCGGCCTCAAGGTCGAGGAGGTCCAGCAGTTGTGGGCTGATGGCTATGATCCGCACGCGGTGCTCGCCGCCGATCCGGAACTGGCCTCGCTCCTCGACTGGCTCCGCTCCGAGACCTTCACGCCGGAACAGCCGGGCGCTCTCGCCCCGGTGGTCGATTCGCTCATGTCCGGCGGCGACCCTTACCTGGTGCTGGCCGACTTCCGCAGCTATGTCGACGCGCAGGAGAAGGCCTCCCAGGCCTTCCTCGACCGTCGCCGCTGGGCCGCGATGGCCATCCGCAACGTCGCCCGCTGCGCCAAGTTCTCGTCGGACCGCTCGATCGGCGACTACGCCAAGCTGATCTGGAAGACCAAATCCCTGCCGATTCCCCGCTAAGAAGGGATTGAGGTCGGTCGCGGGGTCGCCCATCATGGGTGGCCTTGCGACCCCGCGTCTCCATCCCCGTGCTGCTGGCCCTGGCCGTCCTTTCGGCCGTGGGGGCGGAGCGTCCGCCCGGAGGGATGAAGGCCGGCGTGGTCATCACCGCCGAGGGAGGAATCGAGGGTACGCAGGTCTATCGCTATGACGCCGAGGGCAATCCCTTGGACGGCACGCCGGCGAAAGCCCGCACCTCGAACTCGCTCCCGCGTCCCGCTTCTTCGGCCACCGTCACGCCTTCTCCGACCGCGCCTGCTTCACCGGCTCCCAAGGTCGATCAGACGATCCGCACGGCTGACGGACGGACCGTCCCGTTCGCGCTGCAAGGGCAGGGAACAGGGAAGGGCGTCGACGGGGCGGTGGACGTTAACGCCGGCCTCAAGCGCGCCTCCAAGGCGAGCGGCCTGCTCGAGCAACGTTATGAAGCCGGCACGGCGCCGATCGGCAAAGAGCAGGTCTATAACCGAAACAACTTGGTCACCCTCGACACCTGGCATGGTCGCTATGACACCCTCGGACGGAAGAAGGCGGAGATCGAACTCGCGGATGGGCTCGGCGCGGAGGTCCGCCCAAAGGACACCATCGAAGTGAAGTCCGTCGCCCGAACCAATTCGACCGCCAACGGCGCCAAGGCCGAGATCCAGGCTTGGGAGGAGCGCATGGGCGTTGTTTCCGACGAGCGCTACACCGGCGTGAAGTCCGGCTGGCAAGGTCGCCTCAATCCTTCGCCGAAGACGGTCGAGCAGCTCTCGATGCAGGACATCAACCGCTATCAGTTCCGTCGGAACCGTTCCGATGAGCCGGGTCTTCCGGCCGTCAAACCGGGCTCGGATGCGGTGCAGACCAAGGGCGGCGCGAAGTAATCGGCGGGAAATGAGGCGATTACCCTGCGTTTTTGCCTCGCAGGTTAGGTCAGGGGATTTACTCCTAGACCCTTAACTTCATGAGCGACGCTCTGCCCAGACCCGCCTCGAGCGGTATCAGCGACCTCGAGGTCAAGGATGGCCAGATCATCTTCGACTCCGTCTGGTCCAGTCTGGAGCGCGAGTTCGGCCGCGAGAAGCTCGCCTTCCCGCGCGAGATCTTCTGGCTCAACGGCGCCCCCGGCGCGGGTAAGGGTACCAATACGGCGTTCATCCTCCAGTATCGCGACTACGCCGCCGACCCCATCGTGGTCAGCGACCTGCTCTCGAGCCCGGAAGCCAGGAAGCGTATCGACGCCGGCATGCTGGTCGGCGACCGCGAGGTCGTGGAGATCCTCTTCCGCAAGCTGCTCTCGTCCGAGTATGTGAGCGGTGCCATCGTCGACGGTTTCCCCCGCTCGATGGTGCAGGTGGAGTGTCTCAAGCACCTCTTCGCCAAACTCAACGACCTGCGCACCGAGTTCCGCGGCACGCCGCATGGCCCGCGCTTCCCGAAGCCGCACTTCCATATCCTCGTCCTCTTCGTCGACGAGAACGAGTCCGTCCGCCGTCAGCTGAAGCGCGGCCAAGAAGCCCTCGCCCAGAACGAGAAGGTCGCCCGCGAAGGCGGCGCGCTCGCCGAAGTCCGCAAGACTGACCTCACGGCTGACGCCGCCCGCAATCGTTACCGCGTCTTCAAGGAGCGCACCTACGAGCCGCTGCAGTCACTGCGCGACATCTTCCACTATCACTTCATCAACGCGCAGGGTTCGCTGCCGGAAGTCCAGGCCCGCATCATCAAGGAACTCCAGTACCAGAGCTCCCTCGAACTGGCGGAAGAGACGTACGATCTCATCTCGCCGATCCCGCTGGCCTCGCAGATCGTCCAGCACGCCCGACAGGACCTCGTCCGCCGCCTCGATGACTACGCCGAGCGCAACGCCGAGACCTTCCGTCAGGTCATCGAGCTGATCCAGGACAAGTTCCTGCCGATCATCAAGGCCCACGCCATCTCCGGCCAGGCGCACGTCAACATCGAGACCACGGTCTTCGACGACCCTCTGGCCATCTCGATGTTCATCGACATCTTCTCCGAGCGCGGCTTCCACGCCGTGGTCGACCAGCACCGTATCGAGATTCCCGAGACCATCGTCGCCGGCACCGGCAAGGTGATCACGCGCGTCAAGAAGGTCTGGCGCGTGTCGATCCGCTTCGAAGGCTCCGAGATCCGCCGCGGCGGGGCCTGAGCCTTACTTGCCGGCCTTCAGGAAACCTTCGGCGCCCATCCATTCGCCGGCGGACTTCGTCCAGCCGTCGACCGGGAACTTCGTCTGCCGCGTGCCGAAGCCGTGGCCGCCCTTCGAGTAGATATGGATCTCCGCCGGGAGGTTCTGGCGTTTGTATTCGATGTAGAGCTTGGCGGCCTCGAGCGGGTTGGCGCCGTCATTGTGCGCGACCACGAAGAAGCAGGGCGGGGCGTCGGCGGGGACGGAGAAGCCTTCGCGGAACTTGGTCTTGTCCTCCTTCTCGAGGAAGCCGCCGCCGTAGACGAAGATCGTGAAGTCCGGGCCGCGCGGGTCGTCGACGCCGGGCTTCTGTTCGTAGGTGCGGGGCGTGCGGTCCCAGGAGGCGTGGCCGACGAGGTTGGCGCCGGCGGAGAAGCCGATCACGCCGACGCGCTTCGGGTCGATGTTCCATTCCTTGGCGTGGGCGCGGACGATGCCCAGCGAGCGCTGCAGGTCCTGGACGGGATAGCCGTAGGGCAGGGTCTCATCGGCCGTCGGCGTGCGGTAGCGCAGGAGGATGCCCGTGATGCCGATGCGGTTGAGCCATTCGCAGACGCCCGTGCCTTCGTTCTGCGTCGACAGGAACCAGTAGCCGCCGCCCGGGCAGACGATGACCGCGGCGCCGTTCGGATTGGCGGCCGGGTAGACCGTGATCGACGGCTCATTGATGAAAGTCTCGCGGCCGGGTTGGCTGCCCTTCGGTCCGATGCGATCGAGCACCGTCTTCGAAGGCTCGACGCGCTTGCCCGGGACGCCTTCGGGCCACAGCGGCAGGACGGTTTCGGCAGCGGAGGCGGAAGTCGCCAAAGCCAGGAGGAGGAGCGTGAGGGAGCGCATCGGGGTAAGGCTAGGACAGCACACCCCGGCGATTGTGCCAAACAAAGAAGCGGCCGAGGGGCCGCTTCTTAAGACCGATATGGCGAGACGCCTTAGGCGATGGCCTTGACGTAGATCTCGTTGGCCTTCTTCCAGTCGACGACCTTCCAGAAGGCGTCCACGTAGTCGGGGCGGCGGTTCTGGTACTTGAGGTAGTAGGCGTGTTCCCAGACGTCGAGGGCGAGGACCGGGGTGCCGTTCACGTCGGCGACGCCCTTCATGAGGGGGCTGTCCTGGTTCGGCGTGGAGGTCACGGCGATGGACTTGTCGGCCTTGACGACGAGCCAGGCCCAGCCGGAGCCGAAGCGGGTGGTCGCGGCAGTCTTGAAGGCGGCCTTGAGGCCCTTCTCACCTTCGAGGCCACCGAAGGCCTTCTGGATGGCTTCGCCGAGGGCGCCGACGGGTTCGCCGCCACCGTTCGGGGAGATGATGTTCCAGAAGAAGGTGTGGTTGGCGTGGCCACCGGCGTTATTGCGGACGGCGGTGCGGATGGACTCAGGGACCTTGGAGAGGTCGGCGATGAGTTCGTTGACGTCGGCCGGAGCGGCGAAGCCGGCTTCCTTGGCGAGGGCGGCGTTCAGGTTGGTGACGTAAGCGTTATGGTGCTTGCCGTGGTGGATCTCCATCGTCGCCTGGTCGATGTGCGGCTCGAGGGCAGCGTGAGGATAGGGCAGGTGGGCGAGGGTGTAGCTCATGGTTTTGGTGGAAGAGGTTTGGGCGGAAAGGGAAGAGGCACCGAGCGCGGCGGCGGCGAGGGAGGCTTTGCCGATGAAGTCGCGTCGGTTCATGGGGTGAGAGTATGGAGTATGGAGTTTGGAGTATAGGATTATATTCCAACCGACAGGGAGAGAGGTTGCGGAAAGCCTGCCGGGGTCAAGCCGAGGCTGTCGAATCGCGGCCGCGCTTCATGTTGAAATAGGCCTGCAGGATTTCGCGGCAGGGGCCTTCGAGCACCCCTGAGGTCACCGAAACGCGGTGATTGAGCTTGGGCAGGCTGTGGAGTTCGACCGCGCCGCCCATGCAGCCCATCTTGGGGTCGCCCCAGGCGTAGACCACCCGGTTGAGCCGGCTCATGATCGTGGCGCCGGAGCACATCGGGCAGGGCTCCTTGGTGACGTAAAGGTTGCACTCGTTGAGGCGCCAGTCGCCGATCTTCTTGGCGGCTTGCGTGATGGCCAGCATCTCGGCGTGGGCGGTCGGGTCGTTGGCGCGTTCGACCTCGTTGTGGGCGGCCGCGATGATCTCGCCGCCGCGCTCGATGATCGCCCCGATCGGGACCTCGTCGATGCGCCAGGCGTCGACGGCCAGGTTGAAGGCCAGGGCCATGTAGAAGGCGTCGTCCCGGTTCAGCTGGGAGGGACGCATCTTCTCAAACGGGCAGATCAGCCCGGGGCGGGGGGTCGAGGCGTCGCCTTCCATGGGGGCAGGATTGTCCTGATGGGCCCCATGGCAAGAGGGGAGGCAGGCCTTCGTTAAGGGTGATTGACTCCCATGATGGTTGGGGATGCACTGCCCCCACTAAGGCATGGCTGAAGAACCCGTTATCGAACTCGAAGGCAAAATCCTGCAGGTGCTTCCTGGCACCATGTTCCGGATCGAGCTCCCCAACAAGCACGTGGTGCTGGGACGTATCTCCGGTCGCCTCCGCAAGAACTTCATCCGCATCAACCCGGGCGACCGCGTGAAGGTTGAGATGACCCCTTCGGACCTGACGACCGCGCGCATCATCTTCCGACTGCGCGACACCGCTCCGCGTCCGGCGATGCCGCCGCCCAAGCGCCGTTACTAAGCCTCCTGAAGACCCGGTTATGCCGGGTTTTTTATTGCGAAGGGGTGGGGGTTAATTCAGTTATGTTGAGTTAATAACCCCTCAATAACCATGGCCATCTACAACAGCGTCCTCGACACCATCGGTCACACCCCGCTCGTCCGCCTGAATAAGGTCACGGAGGGTCTGCATGCCGAAGTCCTCGTGAAGCTCGAGTTCTTCAACCCGCTCTCGAGCGTCAAGGACCGCATCGGCCGCGCGATGGTCGACGCCGCCGAGCGCGACGGCCGCCTGAAGCCGGGTGGCACCATCGTCGAGCCGACCTCTGGCAACACCGGCATCGCCCTCGCCTTCGTCGCCGCCGCCCGCGGTTACCGCTGCATCCTCACGATGCCGGAAACGATGTCCATCGAGCGTCGCGTCCTTCTCCGCCTCCTCGGCGCCGAGATCGTCCTGACCCCTGGTGCCAAGGGCATGCGCGGCGCCATCGAGCGCGCCACGCAGCTCCGCGATGAGATCGGTGCGAACGCTTTCATGCCGATGCAGTTCGACAACCCGGCCAACCCTGAGGTGCATCGCCGCACCACCGCCGTCGAGATCTGGGAAGACACCGAAGGCAAGGTCGACGCCATCGTCGCCGGCGTCGGTACGGGCGGCACCATCACGGGCATCGCTTCCGTCATCAAGGGTAAGAACCCCAAGTTCCGCGCGTTCGCCGTCGAGCC
>RDYO01000060.1 GCA_004293385.1 Verrucomicrobiota bacterium | reverse complement strand
GACCTTGCCGACCTTGTCGCGGTTCGGGACCTTGGAGCCGGACTCGATCTTCGCGGCCTTCTTGAGGAGGACGGAAGCGGGCGGGGACTTCAGGATGAAGGTGAAGGACTTGTCCTGGTAGACGGAGATGATGACCGGGAGGATCATGCCGGCCTGGTCCTTGGTCTTGGCGTTGAACTCCTTACAGAACGCCATGATGTTGACGCCCTTCGCGCCGAGCGCGGGGCCGACGGGAGGAGCAGGGTTAGCGGCGCCCGCGGGGAGCTGGAGCCTGATTTCGCCGACGACTTTCTTAGCCATGGTGGGTGTTTAGATGGTTGGGTTGATGAAAAGGGATCACTCGCGGTCGTCGCGTTCGACCTGCCAGAATTCGAGTTCGACCGGGGTGGAACGGCCGAAGATGTCCACGGAGACCTCGAGCTTGCCGCGGTCGGCGTCGATCTTGTCGATGTTGCCGGCGAGGTTGGCGAAGGGTCCGTCGGTGATCTTGACGCGCTCGCCGATGTTGAAGCTGATCTTCGGGACGACCTTGTCGGCGGCGTCGGCGACCTGCTGGAGGATCGTGTTGATCTCCTCGGTCTTGAGGGCGACAGGATTCTGTCCGCCGATGAGGCCGATGACGCCGTCGGTCTTGCGCAGGAAGCTCCAGGGAGCCTCGAGCAGCGTGCCTTCGTCGTCGAAGAGGCGGGCGCGGACGAAGAGGTACGAAGGATAGAGCTTCATCTCGCTCTCGCGCTTCTTGCCGTTGCGGAAGTCCTTGACGGTCTTCACCGGCATCAGGATCTCGGCGACGAAATCGCCCATCTCCTCGTCCTTGATGGCCTTGTCGAGCAGGCGCTTCACCTTGCTCTCGTTGTTCGAGAGGGTCTGGAGGGTATACCAGCGGAAATCAGAGGGAGAGGACATGGGGGCGGATCAGCGCACGAGCTTGGTCGCGAACTGGACGAAGTTGGAGAGGGAGAAGTCGCAGAGGAAGACGACGGCGCCCAGGAGGGCGACGGCGGCGATCACGACCAGCGTGGAGTCGGCGAGCTCCCTGGCGGTAGGCCACGAAGCCTTGACGAAGACCTCGGTGATGGTCTCGTTCCAGAAAGCGCGGAGGCGTCCGAGGAAGCTGAACATGGTGCTGGTGGTGATGTGGTGGAGAGTGGCAGGACGGGAGGGAGTCGAACCCACAACCAACGGTTTTGGAGACCGCTACTCTGCCAATTGAGCTACCGTCCTGTACTGGTGGTTAAAGAGACGAATGCCGGGGCCCTTTTGAGGGGGCCTCGGCACCGTAGTAGGTCGTTTTTGGTCAGGAAATCACTTGGTGATTTCGAGAATCTGGCCGGCGCCGATGGTCTTGCCACCTTCGCGGAGAGCGAAGCGCTGGCCCTTTTCCATCGCGACGGGCTTCTGCAGCTCGATCGTGATCGTGACGTTGTCGCCGGGCATCACCATTTCCACGCCTTCCGGGAGGATGACGGTGCCGGTCGCATCGCAGGTACCGAAGAAGAACTGCGGGCGGTAGTTGTTGGCGAACGAGGTGTGACGGCCACCTTCATCCTGCTTGAGGACGTAGATCTGGGCCTTGGCGACGGTGTGGGGCTTGATGGAACCCGGCTTGGCGAGCACCTGGCCACGCTCGATCTGGCTCTTTTCGATGCCGCGGACGAGGAGACCGACGTTGTCGCCGGCCTGGCCCTGGTCGAGCTCCTTGCGGAACATTTCGACGCCGGTGACGGTGGTCTTGAGGGTGTCGCGGAGACCGACGATTTCGATTTCTTCGCCGACCTTGATGACGCCGCGCTCGATACGAGACGCCGCGCTCGATACGACCGGTGGCGACGGTGCCACGACCGGTGATGGAGAAGACGTCTTCGACGGACATCATGAAGGGCTTGTCGGTTTCGCGCTTAGGCTCGGCGATCTCGGAGTCGAGGGCGGCGAGGAGGTCCTGGATGGACTGTTCGCCTTCCGGGGTGCCTTCGAGGGCGGCGGTGGCGGAACCACGGACGATCTTGGCGGTGTCGCCTTCGTAGTTGTACTTGTTGAGGAGGTCGCGGACTTCCATCTCGACGAGGTCGATCAGGTCGGGCTCGGAGAGGTCGACCTTGTTGAGCCAGACGACGATCTTCGGCAC
>RDYO01000151.1 GCA_004293385.1 Verrucomicrobiota bacterium | reverse complement strand
GAAGCCTTCGTAGTTGCGCCAGATCGAGACCTATCTCCTGCAGCGTAACTACGAAGGCTTCCTCAAGAAGGGCCGCATCGGCGGCGTCCCCGTCCCGGCCGCTTCGCTGCGTTCCGAAGGCGAAGGCTCGGCGCTCGGTTCGCTCGAGAAGACCTGTCTCTTCCTGTTCGTCCTCGGCGTCGTCGCCTGGGGTCTGAATCACTTTGGCGCTTTCGCCGGTTAAGTCTTTTCCGGGATGATCGATTTGAAGTCGGCCGAAGACGTGAGTCGCATGCGTGCGGCGTGCGCCGCCGCGGCCCGCGTCCTCCACGACCTCTCGACTCTCGTCGTCCCCGGCATCTCGACCGCCGGACTCGACGCTGCCGCCCGCGGACTCATGGCTCGCCATGGTTGCGAGAGCGCCTGCCATGGCTACGTCGTCGGCCGGCTCAGCTACCCCGGCTACGTCTGCATCTCGCTCAACGACGAGATCGTGCACGGCATCGGCTCGGCCGACCGCATCGTCCGTGACGGCGACCTTGTCTCCCTCGACGTCGTCGTGCGTCGCGACGGCTTCATCGGGGACAACGCCCGCACCATCCTGGTCGGCGCCGTCGACCCTCGGGCCCGCCAGCTCTGCGTCGACACCGAGAAATCGCTCCAGGCCGGCATCGCCGCCGCCCGCGTCGGCAACAGGGTAGGGGATATTTCTGCGGCCATCCAGGAAGCCCTGACTCCCGGCGGTTACGGCATCGTCCGCGACTTCGTCGGACATGGCGTCGGCCGTAAAATGCACGAAGAACCCCAGATTCCGAACTACGGTAAGGCCGGAACTGGACCTAAGTTGCTGCCTGGCATGGCCTTAGCTATTGAACCGATGGTCAATCTCGGCTCCCACAAGATCATCATGGCCTCCGACGGCTGGACCGCCCGGACCGCTGACGGCAAGGTCTCGGCCCACTTCGAGCACACCGTCTTGGTGACCGAAAACGGACCCGAAATCCTGACTCTTGTTTAAACCGCATTTTTTGCTTTCCAATCCCACCAGAACCTTCAAGTTCCGACCTCTTTCCCACCTTCCAAACAGCACGGACACCATGCCTCGAATCCTCGGCGTAGACATTCCCAACAACAAGAAAGTAGAGATCTCTCTCCGCTACATCTATGGCATCGGCCCGCGCCGCGCCACGGAGATCTGCGAAGCCCTCGGCTTCGATCCCGCCATGCGGGCGCAGAACCTCTCCGAAGAGCAGCTGAACAAGATCGTCGAGTACATCGTACGCATGGGCTACAAGTGCGAAGGCGATCTTCGTCGCGACATCGCGCAGAACCTGAAGCGCCTCCAGGCGATCAAGTGCTACCGCGGCCTCCGTCACTTCCGCGGCCTCCCGGTCCGTGGCCAGCGCACGCGCACCAACGCCCGTACCCGCAAGGGCAAGCGCAAGACCGTCGGCGTCGCCGCGGCTCCCTCCAAGTAAGCCAACCTTTCTCCTAAAACTATTTTACGATGAGCGAAGAAGCCCCCAAGACGCCCAAGGCCAAGAAGCCGAAGGCCCCCGCCGCCGAAGGCGCCGCCGCCCCCGAAGTCGTCGCTGCCGCGGCCGCTCCGGCCGAAGCCGCTGCTCCGGAACGCAAGGAGATCACCGCCAAGGAACTCCTCGGCGAAGAACTCGGCGAAGTGAAGGTCCGTCGCGCCAAAGGCTCGAAGAACATCACCACCGGCATCTGCCACATCCTCGCGACCTTCAACAACACGAAGGTCACGATCACCGACGCCAACGGTAACGTGATCTCCTGGGGCAGCGCCGGCCGTCACCAGTTCCGTGGCTCCCGCAAGTCCACCGCCTACGCCGCGCAGGTCGTCTGCTCCGAAGCCGCCAAGCTCGCCATGGCTCACGGCCTCAAGGACGTCTCCGTCCGCGTCAAGGGTCCGGGCATGGG
>RDYO01000096.1 GCA_004293385.1 Verrucomicrobiota bacterium | reverse complement strand
GCTTCGAAGCGGTCGCCGGTCTCCGCTTCAAGTTCTAAGCGGTCGCCACGTCCAAAACAAAAGCCGCCCGATCGGGCGGCTTTTTTGTGCCTACGCGGGAAGCAGCTCAGGGCTGCAGCAGGCCTTGATCCTTCATCCACTCGCCGAGCAGGTCGGTCCAGCGGCGGGCGGCGAGGCAGCGCTCAGAGGCGCCCCAACCGTGACCGCCCTTGGCCCAGACATGGACTTCGGCGGAGCCGCCCATCGACTTGAGGAGCTTGGCGAAGGCCATCGAGCCTTCGGCCGGATAAGGATCGTCGGCGCTGTGCGCGAAGAAGGCCGGCACCGGCTTCACGCCCTTGGGCGGAACGACGCCATCGGGACCTTCACGGAGGACGCTGTCGGGCTTGTCTTTCTCGAAGAGGTAAGCCGGATAGACCATCACCGCGAAGTCAGGGCGAGGCGCGTCCGGCGCGGCCGGGGCGTAGGCGACGCGCGCGGCGAGGTTGCCGCCGGCGGAGAAACCGAGGATGCCGATCTTCTTCGGGTCGGCGTTCCATTCGGTCGCCCGGGCGCGGACGATCCGCAACGTCTCACGGGCGTCCATCACCGGGACGATCCAAGGCTTGTTCGGGTCGCGACGCGGGACGCGATACTTCAGGACCACCGCGGCGCTGCCGAAAGCGTTGAGACGCTTGGCGACCTCGCTGCCTTCGTGGGTCTCGGCCAGGATGCCGTAACCGCCGCCAGGGCAGACGATGACGAGGGGGGCGCCGGGCTTGGCCGCCGGGTAGACGACGAACTCCGGGATAAAGACGTCAGCACGGTGCGTCTGCTTGTTAATCGTGCCACGGGGATCCTGGCCCGGCTTGAGCGTGAGGGTCTCGGCCGGCGGAGCGCCTTCCCAGACCGGGAGCGGGGCGAGCGGGGCGGCCGTACAGCCGGCCAGAGTCAGGAGCAAGGGCGTCAGGAGCAGGGGCTTCATGGGGAAATCATTCGTGGCGGAGGGCCTCGATCGGGTCGAGCTTGGCGGCGCGCAGGGCGGGATAGACGCCGGCGATGAGGCCGATGACCACCGAGAAGGCGAGGCCTTCGCCCATGATCACCCAGTCCAGCGTCGCGACGGCGCCGGTCGGCAACGCCTGCGTCAGGATGAAGTTCATCAGCGTGACGATGCCCACCGAGACCACCAGGCCGATGAGGCCGCCGACGACCGAGACGACGGCCGCTTCGGCGAGGAACTGCAGGAAGAGGTCCGAGCCGCGGGCGCCCACGGCCTTGCGCACGCCGATCTCGCGGATGCGCTCGTTGATGGAGGCCAGCATCACGTTCATGATGCCGATGCCGCCGACGAAGAGCGAGATGCCGGCCACGCCGCCGAGCGACAGCTTGAAGGCGGCCTCGGTCTTGCGGAAGTCCTCGAGCGTCTGCTCGTTGGTCGAGATGGAGAAGTCGCGGAGGCCCTTGTGCGCGGCGAGCATGGTGCGTTCGGTCTGGTCGACGGCGTCGCGCAGCTGCTCGGGGTCGGCGATGCGGAGTCCGAGGCCGCTGAGCCGGTCGTTGCCGTTGTACTTGGTGAGCGCCGTGCTCACGGGGATGAACGCCCCGCTGTTGCGCCAGCGCCAGGCGCCGCCGGAACTGCGGGAGTTGGCGGAACGGATCTGCATGCCCGTCCCTTCGATGTTGTTGAGGATCCCGACCACGGTGAAGCGCCGGCCGCGGACCTTGACCACCTGGCCGATCGGATCGACGTTCGGGGCGAAGAGTTCGGGGATGACGGCCGAGCCGAGCACGATGACGTCGGTCATGTTCAGCACGTCGAGGTCGCTCACGAAGCGGCCTTGGTCCGGCTCGACCCAGCGCTTGGCCACCGGGAGGTAGTCGGAGGTCACGCCAGTGACGTAGGTGTTGGTCTCGCGGCCGTCGACGACGATCTTCTCGTAGCCGACGCGGGCTTCCGGCGAGATGTTGCGCACGAGCGGCACCGTGCGGCGGATCCGCTCGACGTCGCGCATGGTGAGCCCCTCGGAAAGTTCGGCGAGATGCTCCTGCTCCTTCGGCAGCTGCTCGCGGACCACGGTGATCTTCTCGATGCCGCCCATGGCGTCGACGAACTGCCGGAAGTTGCCGACCATCCCCTGCACGACGGTGACCATCGCGACCAGCGAGGCGACGCCGAGGATGATGCCCGACATCGACAGCAGGGAGCGGACCTTGTTGGCCTGCAGCTCGCGGAGGCCGTTGACGACGGCCGGACGGACGCGATCGAAGAGCCTGGTCATCGGACGCGGTCCTCCTGGACGAGGCCGGCGCGCATCGAGATGACGCGGTGGGCCTTCTCGGCGACGGAAAGGTCGTGCGTGACGAGCACGACGGTGATGCCCTCCTTGATCAGCGAGCCGAGCAGCTCCAGCACGCGGTCGACGTTCTTGACGTCGAGGTTGCCGGTCGGCTCGTCGGCGAAGATGATGGACGGCGTGCCGACGATCGCGCGCGCCACGGCCACACGCTGGCGTTCGCCGCCGGAGAGCTGGCCGGGCCGGTGATCGAGGCGGTGCGACATCCCCACGCGCTCGAGCGCGGCGCGGGCGGCGGCGAGGTTGGCCTCGGGATCGGAGTTGTCGCGGTAGAGGAGCGGCAAGGCGACGTTCTCCACGACCGTGAGACGCGGAAGCAGGTTGAAGGCCTGGAAGACGAAGCCCACGCGATGGGAGCGGTACCAAGCGCGACGGTCGGGGTCGAGCCGGGCGACCTCCTCGCCGTCGAAGACGATGCTGCCCTCGCTCGGCGTGTCCATGAACCCGAGGATGTGCATGAGCGTCGACTTGCCCGAACCGGAGGGACCGAGGATGGCGACGAACTCGCCCTTCTGGAAATCCAGGTCGACGCCGTCGAGGGCGTGGACGTTCTCATCGCCCATGCGGTAGGTCTTGCGGAGGCCGCGGATGGTGATGAGCGGAGGCATCTCAGCGCGTCAGGGCGGGCCGGATCAGGCTGACCACCTCACCGAGCGCAAGGCCTTCCTTGACCTGGGTCCAGCTCGCGTCGCTCAGGCCGAGCTTCACCTTGCGGGCCTCCCACTCGCCGTCGGCGGCGCGGACGTAGACGAGGCGGTCCGCGCCTTCGATGAAGACGGCGGAGACGGGGACGGCGACGCAGCCCTTCACGCTATCCACGGTGACGGTCACGTTGCCGCTGATGCCCGGCCGGACGCCGTCGCCCGCGGTGAAGGAGACCTGGGTCGGGAAGACGCGCAGGTCCGGGACCTTGAGGTCGGCGGTGCCGAACGGAGTCATGAACGTGATCTTACCCTGCTTGCGCAGGCCCGGGATGGAATCGAAGGTCACCACGGCGTCCTTGCCGAGGTCGACGCGGGTCGCCGCGAACTCGTTGAGGTTGACGTCGACGCGCAGCACCGAGGTGTCGGACACGGTCATCAGCGGCGTGCCGTTGTTGATGGACTGCGCACCGATGACGATCTGGCCGACGAGCACGTTGCAGTCGGAGACCTGCCCGTCGTGCGGGGCGCGGATGATCGTGCGGCGCACCATCTCGACCGCGGTGTCGAGCTTGGCCTGGGCGATGTCGCGCTGGAGCTTGGCGACCTCGTAGGCGGTGCGATGGTCGAGGACCTCGCGTTCGGAGACGAAGTTCTGCTTCACGAGGACCTCGACGCGGCGGAGGTCGCGCTCGAGCCGCTCGAGGGTGAACGTCTGGAGCTGGACGGTACGGCGGGCCTGCTCTTCGTCGGCGTTGGCGAGGACGGGGTCGAGTTCGACCAGGACCTGGTCCTTCTTCACCATGTCGCCGGTCTCGACGTGCAGCTTGAGGATCGGGCCGCTGACCTGGGCGCGGATGGAACTGTAGGTGACGGCGCGGACGAAGCCGGCGGCTTCCACCGTCTCACGGATGTCGCGCTTCTCCGCGCGCGCCTCGGAAGAGGAGGCGCCGGTGCGCACGGGTTTCTTGGCGGGCCAGAAGGCGAGGGCGAGGCCGCCGACGACCACGGCGAAGAGGAAAGGCTTGAGGAACTTCATGGGGTGGTGGTCAGAGTGGGCAGCGGGTCCGCGGGGCCGAGGCCGGCGCCGACCTTCTGCTCGACGGTGTCCATGGTGAAGCCATGGCGCGTCAGGATGGAGCCGTCGAGGCGGGCGACCTTGGCGGAGGCCGCGCGCGCATCGAGATGCGACTGGACCCAGGCGAGCTGGGCGGCGTCGAGCGAAGCCTGCGCCTGCAGCACGCGAGGCAGGTCCGACTGGCCGGCGGCGAAGCGGGCGCGTTCGCCTTCGTAGGACTGGCGCTGGAGTTCGAGCGCCGACGTCGCGGCCTCGACGCGCGCGCGGGCGGCCTCGAGTTCGCGCCAAGTGGCGCGGGCGGAGAAGACGAGCGATTGACGGACGTCGGCGAGCCGCAGTTCGGCCTGCCGGCGGGAGCGGGACGCGGCACGGAGATTCGCCTCGGCCTCACGGAACCCGAGCGGGAAGGACAACCGGAGCTCCGCGAAGTTCGTCCAGCCGGCCTGACGTCGGTAGTTGTCGAGGCCTCCGGAGACGCCGCCGCCGGCGGCACCCGCGTCGCCGTAACGGCCGGAGCCGACGGAGAGGTTGAGGCTGGGCTGGTCGTTCTGCTCGGCCTGCGCCACGAGCGCGTCGGCCTGCACGATGTTGGCGCGCTGGATCTCGGTGGCGAAATCGAAGTCGGCGACGACGCGGATCCAGGGCGCGAAGGAGGCGGCCGCGGGGACCGCGGTCGTGGGCAGCGGATCCACCGCCAGCGGCTGGTCGACGTCTTCCGCCGTGCCTTGGCCGAGGAGACGGCGGAGGCTCATCTCGGCGTTGTCGAGCGCCTGTCGGGCGTTCAGCACGCCGACGCGCTGGGCGGCGACGTCCGCCTCGGCCTGCAGCTCGTCGAGGATGGTCGCGTCGCCGAGGGAACGGCGGGCCCGGATCTGTTCGAGCAGGGAAGAGGAAGACTTCAGGCTGGTCTCGCGGAAGGCGACGAGCGCGCGGGCGGACGCGAGCGTCCAGTAACCGACCTCCGCGTCGCGGATCAGGTCGAGCGCGGTGGCGCGCAAGGAGAGACGGCTGCGGAGAGCGGCCTGACGCGCGCTGATGAGCGCCGTGAGGTTCACCGCCTGCCAACCGCCGGCGAGCAAGGGCTGCGTGTAGGCGATGTTGGTGCCGACGCCGTAGGACGAGGCGAGGCCGACGGAACCGGAATCGGCCCAGGTGCGCGTGAGGCCGGTGCCGACCGAGAGCGTGCCGCCCCAGGTATAGCGCTGGCTCAGGCTGAGGTTGGAATCGTAGAGCCGGTCCGCCGGATTATCCGCCAGGATCTCGGCGGGCGTCCGGCTGCCGTTCAGGCGGTTGGTCCAGGCGAAAGTCGGGTCGAAGACGGAGAGCGAGACGTCGACGGCGTCTAGGGCGCGCCAGGCATCGAGACGGGTGACCGCCAGGCCGAGGTTATGCTCGAGGGTGCGGTCGACCGCCTGCTGCAAAGTCAGGCTAGGCGCGGAAGCGGGCACGGCCGGTCCCACGGCGAGCAAAGTCGCCGAAGACAGGAAGGCCATGGTGAGCGCGAGCCGCATCAAGTTAGGGGTAAGTACCTATCTAGGCAGAGTTTGTTCCCTCCGTAAAGCAAAGCGGCGCGCCTTTTGGCGCGCCGCGGGGACCGTTACGGAGACTTGGGCTTACTTGGCCTTGGAGATCTCGACGAGCTCGACCTCGAACTCGAGGACGGACTTGCCGGGAATCGGACCCTGACCCTGGTCGCCGTAGGCGATGGCAGCGGGGCAATAGAGGACGATCTTGCCGCCGACACCGATGAGCTGGACGCCTTCGGTCCAAGCCGGAATCACGCCGCTGAGGGGGAACTCGGACGGCTCATTGTTACGGTTCTTGGTCGTGTCGAAGACCTTGCCGTCGACGAGCTTGCCTTCGTAGCGGCACTTGACGGTGGATTCCTTGGTCGGCTTCACGGCGGAGCCCGGGGCGAGGATCTTGTAGCGGAGACCGGAGGCGGTCTTCGTCACCGACTTATCGGCGTCGATCTTGGCGAGGAATTCGTCGTTCTGCTTGCCCCACTTGCCGGCCTTGGCGTTGACGCGCTCCTGGAACATGGCGTCGGCGCCTTCGCCGAGTTCGGCGGGGTTGAAGTTCGGCTTGTCGCCGCGCATCGCCTGACGGACGCCGGCGAGGAAGAGTTCGATCTCCTCGTCGGTGAGCTCGAGCTGCGAGTTCACTTGCGGCATGGGGGACTGGCTGGCGATGGAGAAGCCGAGCATGGTCCAGGCCTGTTTGACCTGTTCAGGGGTGAGGGTTTTCACTTTGGGTGCGGGGGGAGGAGTGGGGGCTTCCTTCGTGAGGAGAGCAGGTTCCGTCTTGGCGGCGGAGGCGTTCGGCTTCGCCTCATCGGCGGCATGCAGGGAGGCGACGGCGACGGCCAACGCGGCGAGGACGGGGTATTTCATGGGAAAGGAATTCCTACCCGATTCAGGCCTTCGGGGGAAGCACCTTCGCATGCTCCTGGAGGGAGCAGACGGTGAGGGGGTGTTCGCGGAGGGAGCGGATACCCAGGATGGCGGCCCGGGCGGCGTTCATCGTGGAGGCCATGTAGACGCCGCGGAGGACGGCTTCGGCGCGCATGGCGTTCTCGTCCTTGCGGGGCAGCATGCCGGCGGCGGTGTTCACGATCATCTGCAACTGGCCGTTCTTGAGAAGGTCGAGCGCGTTGGGACGGGCGCCTTCGGAGATCTTGCCGAGCTTGGTGACCTTGACGCCGGCGGCCTCGATGGCCGCGGCGGTGCCGCTGGTGGAGAAGATGTTGAAGCCGAGGGCGGCCAGATCGCGGGCGACGGCGACGGCGCCGTCCTTATCGCGGTCCTTGACGGAGAGGAAGGCGCTGCCGGCCACCGGGAGCGCGGGCTGGGCGGCCATCTGCGCCTTGGCGTAGGCCATGCCGAGGTCGTCGTCGCAACCCATGACCTCGCCGGTCGAACGCATCTCGGGAGAGAGCGCGACGGGGGCGCCGGGGAAGCGGCTGAACGGGAAGACGGATTCCTTGACGGACCAGTAGGGCGGACGAATCTCGCGGGTGAAGCCGAGGTCCTTGAGCTTGGCGCCGAGCATGCAGAGCGAAGCCATCTTCGCGAGCGGTACGCCGATGGCCTTCGACACGAACGGGATCGTGCGCGAGGCGCGCGGATTGACCTCGAGCATGTACACGATGCCGTCCTTGATCGCGAACTGGATGTTCATCAGGCCGACGACCTTGAGACGCTTGGCGAGCGAATGCGTGATGCGGCGGACCTCGTCGACGAGGGCGGGCGAGAGGGAGTGCGGAGGCAGCACCATGCCGGCGTCGCCGGAGTGGACGCCCGCGTGCTCGATGTGCTCGAGCATGCCGCCGATGACGGTGGTCTCGCCGTCGGAGATCGCGTCGACGTCGAGTTCGATCGCGTCTTCGAGGAACTTGTCGAGCAGCACCGGCTTGCCCGGGGCGACGTCGAAGGCCTCGCGCACGACGGACTTCAGCTCGTCCATGCCGTAGACGATGAACATGCCGCGGCCGCCGAGCACGAAGGACGGACGGAGGAGGACCGGGAAGCCGATCTCTTCGGCGGCCTGGTAGGCTTCTTCGGCCGAAAGGGCGGTCTTGTTGACCGGCTGGCGGATGCCGAGCTCGATGAGGATGTCCTTGAACTGCTGACGGTCCTCGGCGAGCGCGATGCTCGCGGGCGAGGTGCCGACGACGGTGACGCCGGCGGCTTCGAGGTCGGCGGCGAGGTTGAGCGGGGTCTGGCCGCCGAACTGCACGATGGCGCCGACGCACTGCTCGGTGCGGTAGATCTCGAGGATGTCCTCGAGCGTGAGCGGCTCGAAGTAGAGGCGGTCGGAAGTGTCGTAGTCGGTCGAGACCGTCTCGGGATTGGAGTTCACCATCACCGTCTCATAGCCCGCGGCGCGGAGCGCGTAGGAGGCGTGGACGCAGCAGTAGTCGAACTCGATGCCCTGGCCGATGCGGTTCGGGCCGCCGCCGAGGATCATCACCTTCTTCTTGGCGGAAGGACGGACCTCGGACTCGTCGCCGTAGGTGGAGTAGAAGTAAGGCGTGAAGGATTCGAATTCCGCGGCGCAGGTGTCGACGAGGCGGAAGACCGTCTTGATGCCGGCGGCGTTGCGCTGGGAGTAGACCGCGGCGGGGGCGAGACCGGTCGCGTGGGCGATCTGGCGGTCGGCGAAGCCGGCTTCCTTGGCCTGGCGGAGCAGGTCGGCGGAGACGGACTTGCCCGCGGCCTTGAGCGCGAGCTCGAGGTCGACGATGCCGCGCAGCTGGCGCAGGAACCACGGGTCGATCTTGGAGAGGTCGAAGATCTCCTTCTCGGTCAGGCCGGCGAGCATCGCGTAGCGGACGAAGAACGGACGTTCCGGATTCGGACGGGCGAGGCGCGCGCGGATCTCGGTGAGGTCGGTGAAGGCGGCGTCGCCGAACTTGCCGCCGCAGCCGAAGCCCCAGGCGCCGATCTCGAGGGAGCGGAGCGCCTTCTGGAAGGATTCCTTGAACGTGCGGCCGATGGCCATCGCCTCGCCGACGGACTTCATCGCGGAGGTGAGCGTGGTGTCGGCGCCGACGAACTTCTCGAACGTGAAGCGCGGGATCTTGGTGACGACGTAGTCGATCGTCGGCTCGAAGCAGGCCGGCGTGGACTTCGTGATATCGTTCTGCAGCTCGTCGAGCGAGTAGCCGACGGCGAGCTTGGCGGCGATCTTGGCGATCGGGAAGCCGGTGGCCTTGGAGGCGAGGGCGGACGAACGTGACACGCGCGGGTTCATCTCGATGACGATCATGCGACCGTTGGTCGGGTTGACCGAGAACTGGATGTTGGAACCACCGGTCTCGACGCCGACGGCGCGGATGACGGCGAACGAGGCGTCGCGCATCAGCTGGTATTCCTTGTCGGTCAGCGTGAGCGCGGGGGCGACGGTGATGGAGTCGCCGGTGTGGACGCCCATCGGGTCGAAGTTCTCGATGGAGCAGATGATGACGCACTGGTCCTTGTGGTCGCGCATCACTTCCATCTCGTATTCCTTCCAGCCGAGGAGGCACTCCTCGATGAGGACCTCATGGACGGGCGAGGCGTCGAGGCCGGCCTGGGCCATGCGCTCGAACTCTTCACGGTTGTAGGCGATGCCGCCGCCGGTGCCGCCGAGGGTGTAGGACGGGCGGATGATGACCGGGAA
>RDYO01000095.1 GCA_004293385.1 Verrucomicrobiota bacterium | reverse complement strand
AGATCCCGTCCAAGCGGTCGCATGGTATCGCAAGTCCGCAGAGCAGGGAGATGCGGACGGCCAAGGCGCCTTGGCACAGATTTGCTTCGAAGGACCTGAATCGGTGAAGAACGAAGCAGAAGGCGTCTTCTGGTATCGCAAGTTCGCCGAGCAAGGAGACCGCGGAGCCCAGTTCATGCTGGGGCTTGCCTATGAGCACGGAGCAGGAGTCTCAAAAGACCTCGTTCAATCCGCCAAGTGGCTTGAGAAATCCGCCAAGCAAGGGCATGCGACGGCCCAGCAAATGCTCGGCTGCAATTACCTGCTCTCCGAAGGCGCTTCGCGAAACTTCATCGAAGGGTATGCATACCTTCTACTGGCAACGATGCAGGACGACGCTATGGCCAGACGACTCCTTCGCTCCGTCACGAACCGGATGTCAGCCGATGAAGTTGCCGCCGGTCAGCAGCGTTGCCGGGAACTCCAGAAGGAGATCGAGGCGAACATCGCCGCCAAGAAGTCCGGCAAGTAAGCATCGAGGCAGGGGCGCGATTATCGTGCACTCCGCTACGTAGGGCGCGGCGTAGCCACGCCCATACCCTGCGGCCACCATCCGGAGGCCTGGTAGGGCTGACCGGCTCGGTCAGCCGAGGTTGAGCGAGCCGCTCAACCCTACCCAATTACATCCTATGTCGTGACGCGGTCCCGCCCCTACCAGCGCGGCGTAGCCGCGAGGGGGCAAGTGGGCATGGGGGCAAGTTGACACGGGGAGAACAAAGAGGACCAGTTGACCAGAGGCCCGGAGGCCCAGAAAACGGAGCGCTACCTTAGGCAGGAAGTCGTTGGGTCTTAGCCTTGGGCGGACGACATCCCCCTAGCCGTCGCAAACGGACGTGATGGCAATCACGTCCCTACCCTGCTTCGCAGCAGTTCACCATGCCAGCAGATCCCCACTTTGCTTAAGCGGCCGAAGGGCGCTTAAGCAAAGTAATCTACCCCGCCCTGGAAGAGGGGCTGGTGCTTGTCGCCGGGGATGTTCTTAGCGACGTGCGCGCCGGTGCGCTCGGAGTGGCCCATCTTGCCGAGGACGCGGCCGCACGGGCTGGTGATGCCTTCGACGGCCTCGAGCGATCCGTTGGGATTGAACTCGATGCGGTTCGAGGGCACGCCGGCGGCGTCGCAATACTGGAAGGCGACCTGGCCGTTCTTGACGAGGTCGGCGATGACGGACGCGGGCGCGGTAAAGCGGCCTTCGCCGTGCGAGAGCGGGATGGTGTGCACCTGGCCGACTTCCATGCGCGCGAGCCACGGCGACTTGACCGACGCGACGCGGGTATGGGCGTAGCGCGAGATGTGGCGGGCGATGCGGTTGTGGAAGAGGGTCGGGGCGGAGGCGTCGACGTCGCGGATCTCGCCATACGGGACGAGGCCGGTCTTGATGAGCGCCTGGAAGCCGTTGCAGATGCCGAGGGCGAGGCCGTCGCGCGACTTGAGCAGCTCCATGACGGCGTCACGCACGATGGGAGCCTTGATGACGGCGGCGATGAACTTGCCGGAGCCGTCCGGTTCGTCGCCGGCGGAGAAGCCGCCGGGGATCATGAGGATCTGCGAACGGGAGATGGCGTCGGCCAGGGCCTTGAGCGATTCGCCGAGGCCGGCGGCGTCGAGGTTACGCAGGACGAGGATCTCGGGCTCGGCGCCGGCGAGACGGAACGCGCGGGCGGTGTCGTATTCGCAGTTGCTGCCAGGGAAGACCGGGATGATCACGCGCGGCTTGGCGACGCGGGCCTTGGGCTTGAGGCCGGAGCGGACGGTGAAGCTGATCGGGGCGGGCGTGCCCTGCGGCTCGCCGGCCTTGGTCGGGAAGACGGATTCGAGCACGCCTTCATGCGCGGCGAGGAGCTCGGCGACGGCGACGGACGCGCCGGGCCAGGCGATCTTGGCTTCGGCGTTGGTCTGGCCGAGCACGCGGTGCGGGAGCGCGCCGAGGTCGGCGGCCGAGGCGACTTCGAGCACGACGGAACCGTAGGCAGGAATCAGGAAGTCGGCGGCGGGCGCGGCCGCGAGCGTCACGCCGAGACGGTTGCCGAAGGACATGCGTACGAGCGCGTGACCGATGCCGCCCTGACGGACCGCGGCGGCGGCGCGGACCTTGCCGGCGACGACGAGGGCGTGGATGGCGGCGAGGCGTTCGCGGGCGATCTGCAAGTCAGGCAGGAGCGCGGACGTACGGGGCACGTCGACGACCACGACCGTGGAGCCGGCCTGCTTGAACTCGGCGGAGACGACCTGGCTGGCCTTGCCCGGGACGATGGCGAACGAGACGAGCGTGGGCGGTACGTCGAGGTCCTTGAACGAACCCGACATGCTGTCCTTGCCGCCGATGGCGGCCGTGCCGAACTCGAGCTGTGCGTCGAGCGCGCCGAGGAGAGCGACGAGGGGCTTGCCCCAGCGGGAGGAATCCTGGCCGAGCTTTTCGAAATATTCCTGGAGCGTCAGACGCGCGCGGGCCGGGTTGCCGCCGGCGGCGGTCAGACGGGCGAGCGATTCCACCACCGCGCAGACCGCGCCGTGGCCGGGCGACCACTGGGCGACGACGGGGTTGAAACCGTAGGCCATGATCGTGCAGACGTCCGTCTCGCCGCCGAGGACCGGCAGTTTGGCAGCCATGGCTTCCTGCGGGGTCGACTGCGTCGCGCCGCCGAAAGGATGGAGCACCGTGTTGGCGCCGATCGAGGCGTCGAAGCGCTCGACGAGGCCGCGCTGGGCGGCGTTCGGGAGATCGGAGACCGCCCTGCGGAGGTCGTCGACGGTCGGCGCGGAGCCGGCCTGGAAAGGATTCTTCGAAGCGTCGGGCGCGAGCACCTTCGCGGACGCGGACTGCGTGACGCCGTTGGTGTCGAGGAAGTCGCGGGCGATGTCGACGACGCGCTGGCCGCGCCATTCCATGATCAGGCGGCCGGAGTCGGTGACGTCGGCGACCTGCACGGCTTCGAGGTTCTCGCGGCGGGAGGCGGCGAGGAAGGCGGCGACGTCCTTGGGCTCGAGGACGACGGCCATGCGTTCCTGCGATTCGGACAGGGCGATCTCGGAACCATCGAGGCCGTCATACTTGAGCGGCACGCGGTCGAGGTGGACGTGGAGCGAAGGGGCGAGCTCGCCGATGGCGACGGACACGCCGCCGGCGCCGAAGTCATTGCAGCGCTTGATCAGGCGGCTGACGGCCGGATCGCGGAAGAGACGCTGCAGCTTGCGCTCGGTCGGGGCGTCGCCCTTCTGGACCTCGGCGGAATTCTGGAGGGCGGTCTCGGTGTGTTCCTTGGAGGAACCCGTCGCGCCGCCCACGCCGTCTCGGCCGGTGCGGCCGCCGACGAGCACGATGACGTCGCCCGGAGCGGGCGCCTCGCGGCGCACGCAGTCACGGGGACCCGCGGCGACGACCGCGCCGATCTCCATGCGCTTGGCCACGTAGCCCGGGTGGTAGTGTTCGGAGACCAGGCCGGTCGCGAGGCCGATCTGGTTGCCGTAAGAGGAGTAGCCGGCGGCGGCGCCGGTGGTGATCTTGCGCTGCGGGAGCTTGCCCGGGAGCGTCTGCTCGTAAGGCGTGAGCGGGTTGCCCGCGCCGGTCACGCGCATCGCCTGATACACGTAGGAGCGGCCGGAAAGAGGGTCGCGGATCGCGCCGCCGAGGCAGGTGGCCGCGCCGCCGAAGGGCTCGATCTCCGTCGGGTGGTTGTGCGTCTCGTTCTTGAACATCACCAGCCACTCCTGGACGCGTCCGTCGATCTCGACCGGGACGACGATCGAGGCGGCGTTCACCTCCTCAGAGTCTTCCATGTCGTCGAGCTTGCCCGTGCGCTTGAGCTCGCGGCCGGCGATGGTCGCGATGTCCATCAGGCAGACCGGCTTGCCCTGGCGGTTGAGGCCGAGGCGCACCTGCTGGTAGCGTTCCCACGAGACCTTGAAGGGCGCCAGCAAAGGCGAATCTGCGAACTCGACCGACTTCAGTTCGGCGAGGAAGGTCGTGTGGCGGCAGTGGTCGGACCAATACGTGTCGAGCAGCTTGATCTCGGTGATCGTCGGCTCGCGGCGGGCCTGGTCACGGAAGTGGGCCTGGCAGAACTGCAGGTCGGCGTCGGACATCGCGAGGCCGAGTTCCTTGCGAAGGGCGGCGAGCGCGGCGACGTCCTTGGTGAGGAAGCCCGTGAGCGAGGCGACGGCGGCCGGCCTGGGCGCGGCGCGGCGGAGCGAGGCGGGCTTGGCGAGGTCGGCTTCGCGGGAATCGACCGGATTGATCAGGTAGGCCTTGATGCGCTTCAGCTCCTCGGGCGAGGCGCCGCTGACGACGAACGTGCGGGCCGCGGCCACGACGGGGCGGTCGCCGCCGGAGACGATCTGGAGGCACTGCGCGGCGGAGTCGGCGCGCTGGTCGAACTGGCCCGGGAGGAACTCGACCGCGAAGGCCGTCTCATGGGCGGCTAGCGGGAAGCACTCCTCGAAGACATCGTCGACGGGGGGCTCGGCGAAGACCGTCGGGATCGCCTGGCGGATGGCGGCCTCGGAGGCGCCCTCGACGTCGTAACGCTGGAGGATGCGGAGGCTCTTCAGGCCCGGGAGGCGGAGCGAATCCCGCAGGTCATGCAGGAGATGGTCGGCTTCGGACCGGAAATCGGGTTTCTTCTCGACGAAAAGGCGCTTCATGAAGTCAGCCCAACCTTGTTGCGGCTGGGGGCGGGAGGGCAAGAGTTGTTGCGACGGGCGGGGACCGCCGTCGCAGCAACGGGAGGGCCGGAGGGCCGGAGGACTAGAGGCAGCCCACTAGTTGATCAGTTGACCAGAGGCTCGTAGGCCCAGAGGGGAGGACCGAACTCAAGGGGAGACCGGAAACCGGATGATTGGCTGGGGTGTTTATCATAAGCCGAAGCTAACTTTCCGGTTTCCGGTCTCCCCTTGCCGTCTTGGCTCTTGCAGCCGCTAACAGCCTGAGGGGGGGTGTCGGGTGGCTAGGAGAGGGCATTTTCGGGTCCCAGGTCTCAGCCATCGGGTCTCAGGTTCAGGTTTTCAGGTTCAGGTGCAGGTCCCGGGCCTGAGACCCGTACCTGATCCCGCACCCGTACCTGCAGCGAGACCTAGGACCCGACCCCCGGATCGGCCTGCCCCTACCCCCACCCCTACCCCTGCGGACCTGAAATTACCCAACCGCTAACCGCCAACCGCTAACCGCCGGGGCGGGGGTCCGTCCGCCATTGACACCCCTCCCCCCATTCCCCTTCTTTTGCCGTTCACGTTTTCACCCTACCCCTCCTCTTTCCCATGGCTAAAAACACCAAGAATACCTCCAAAACCGCTAAGTCCTCCAAGGTCGTCTACACCTGGGGCGACGGCAAGGCTGACGGCAACGGCTCCATGAAGGCCCTGCTCGGCGGCAAAGGCGCTAACCTCGCCGAAATGACCCGCATCGGTCTCCCGGTGCCTCCCGGCTTCACCGTCACCACCGAAGTCTGCACCTACTACTACGCCAACAAGCGCACCTACCCGGCCAACCTCCAGGCCCAGATGGAAGCCGGCGTGCACAACATGGAGAAGATCATGGGCACCAAGTTCGGCGCCACCTCCGGCATGCCGCTCCTCGTCGCCGTCCGCTCGGGCGCCCGCGACTCGATGCCGGGCATGATGGACACCATCCTCAACCTCGGCCTCAACGACGAATCCGTCGTCGCCCTCGAGAAGGCCACCAACAACGCCCGCTTCGCCTGGGATTGCTACCGCCGCTTCATCCAGATGTACGGCGACGTCGTGCTCGGCGTGCAGAAGCGCGAAGGCGAGGACCATGAGCCGTTCGAGACCGTCATCGAAGAATTCAAGCACAAGAAGTACAAGGGCGACATCGAAGACTCCGCCCTCACCGCCGACGACCAGAAGGAGCTCGTCAAGCGCTTCAAGGCCCTCGTCAAGGAACGCACCGGCAAGGTCTTCCCGCACAGCCCGTGGGACCAGCTGCGTGGCGCCGCCGGCGCCGTCTTCTCCTCCTGGATGAACGACCGTGCGATCGTCTATCGCCGCAAGTACAACATCCCCGCCGAGTGGGGCACCGCCGTCAACGTCCAGGCCATGGTGTTCGGCAACACCGGCGACAAGTCCGGTTCCGGCGTCGCCTTCACCCGTAACCCCGCCAACGGCGTGGACGAGTTCTACGGCGAATTCCTCATCAACGCCCAGGGCGAAGACGTCGTCGCCGGCGTCCGCACCCCGGAGCCGGTCAGCAAGCTCAAGGCCGTGATGCCCGAGAGCTTCGCCCAGCTCATGAAGGTCCGCCAGACCCTCGAGAAGCACTTCAAGGACGTCCAGGACATCGAGTTCACCGTCCAGGAAGGTAAGCTCTACATGCTCCAGACGCGTAACGGCAAGCGCACCGCCGCCGCCGCGCTGAAGTTCGCCGCCGACATGGTGAAGGAGAAGCTCATCGACTGGGAAACCGCCATCCTGCGCAACCCGGCCGACCAGCTCGAACAGCTGCTCGCCCCGATCTTCGACCTCGCTGAAGTCAAGAAGGCCAAGGCCATCGCCACCGGCCTCCCGGCCGGCCCCGGCGCCGCCACCGGCAAGATCTACTTCAACGCCGATCGCGCGGTCATCGCCGCCGAGAAGGGCGAGAAGGTCCTCCTCGTCCGCGTCGAGACCTCCCCGGAAGACCTCCGTGGCATGATCGCCGCCGAAGGCATCCTCACCGCCCGCGGTGGTGTGTCCTCGCACGCCGCTCTCGTCGCCCGCCAGATGGGCAAGGTCTGCGTCTGCGGCGCCGCCGCCGTCCAGATCGACTACGACAAGAAGACGACGACGATCGCCGGTCACACCTTCAAGGAAGGCGACTACCTCTCCATCGACGGTACCGCTGGCACGGTCTACGCCGGTCAGATCAAGACCGCTCCTTCGGAAATCGTCGCCGGCCTGCTCAACAACGACAAGGCCGCGCAGAAGACCGAGAAGTACAAGAACTACGTGCAGCTGATGAAGTGGTGCTCGCAGGCCACCCGCCTCGCCGTCCGCACCAACGCCGACAATCCTGAGCAGACCGCCCAGGCCCTCGCGTTCGGCGCCCAGGGCATCGGCCTCACCCGCACCGAGCACATGTTCTTCGAAGGCGACCGCATCGACGCCGTCCGTGAGATGATCCTCGCCGACACCGTCGAAGGCCGCAAGAAGGCCCTCGCGAAGATCCTGCCGTACCAGCGCGCGGACTTCACCGGCATCTTCAAGGCCCTCAACGGCCTGCCCGCCACGATCCGCCTCCTCGACCCGCCCCTCCACGAGTTCGTGCCGCACGACGAAAAGTCCCAGGCCGCCCTCGCGAAGAAGCTCGGCATCAAGACCGAGAAGGTCGTCGCCCGCGTCGCCGCCCTGCACGAGTTCAACCCGATGCTCGGTCACCGCGGCTGCCGCCTCGGCATCGCCTACCCGGAAATCACCGAGACCCAGGCTCGCGCCATCTTCGAAGCCGCCGCGGCGGTCCAGAAGAAGGGCATCAAGGTGAAGCCCGAAGTCATGGTGCCGCTCGTCGGCTTCAAGCGTGAGCTCGACCTCCAGGTCGAAGTCATCCACCGCGTCGCCGCCGAAGTCCAGAAGGAGCAGAAGTGCAAGATCGCCTACTCCGTGGGCACGATGATCGAAGTGCCTCGCGGCGCCCTCACCGCCGACGAGATCGCGCACACCGCCGAGTTCTTCAGCTTCGGCACGAACGACCTCACCCAGACCGCTCTCGGCGTCAGCCGCGACGACATGGGTAACTTCCTCGGCGCCTACACCGAGAACGAGATCTTCAAGAAGAACCCGTTCGCCACGCTCGACCAGACCGGCGTCGGCCAGCTCGTCCAGATCGCCATCGAGAAGGGCCGCAAGACCCGTCCCGACATCAAGCTCGGCATCTGCGGCGAACACGGCGGCGAGCCTGAGTCCGTCAAGTTCTGCCACCGCGTGGGTCTGTCCTACGTCTCCTGCTCGCCTTACCGCGTGCCGGTCGCCCGCCTCGCCGCCGCCCAGGCCGCGATCGAGGAGAAGCGCGCCGCCAAGAAGTAAGCCTGCCAGGCAGGACCAAGCAAAGGGGCGCACCGCGAGGTGCGCCCCTTTTTCGTGCCTAGGCGGGAACCGTCAGGCGGCGCCTCAGTTGCTCGTGATGCGGGTCACGAGGTAGACGCAACCGAGGAGCGCGACGGCCAGGGCGAGGTAGAGCAAGAAAGGCTTCCAATTGCCGGGACGGGAGCTGAGCGCAGAGCGGAAAGAGCGATTGAGCCGGCGGCCGCGCGAGCTGACGCGCTGGACGGTGACGTTCGGGAAATCCTGCCCGGCGACTTCCTCGACCTTGCCATAGGCGAGGCCGTGGTGGATGAGCTCGGCGAAGGCGCGCGACTTGCGGGCCGGGGAGAGCCGGTCGAAGGCGTTGCACTCGCGGCCCACGATCAGCCGTTCCAGTCCGAGCATGGCATCTTCGGAAGGACGGACGGACGAATGGGACTCGGAAGTGCTCACCGGGAATTGACGAGTCGGATTTATCAGTCTGGTAAGTCCTTGCGACAAGTCGATATTGGGCTTATCACGCATATATAATCAGCCTGCCCCGCTGACGAAGAATGCACAACTCCGCCTCCAGCCGCGAACTTCCCGTCGCCCTCAGCATCGCCGGTTCCGACAGCGGCGCGGGCGCCGGCATCCAGGCCGACCTGCTGACGTTCGCCGCGCACGGCGTCTTCGGCACGACCGCGATCACGTGCCTCACCGCGCAGAATCCGCGCGGAGTCTCCGGCGTGCAGGCTTCGCCGCCGGCGTTCGTGACGGAGCAGTGCACGCAGGTCGCGACGCACTTCCGACCCAAGGCGCTCAAGACCGGGATGCTGCTCAACGCCGAGATCGTCGTCGCCGTCGCGGACTTCATCAAAACTTCCGGCATCGCTGCGGTCGTCGATCCGGTCATGGTCGCCACCAGCGGCGCCACCCTGCTCGCGCCGGACGCCGTCGTCGCCGTGAAGACGCGCCTCATCCCGCTCGCCGCGCTCGTCACGCCGAACCTCGACGAAGCCACGATCCTACTCGGGCGTAAATCACTCGGTGGCGTCGCCGAGGCGCTCGAGCTCGCCAAGGCCTATGGCGTGCCGTTCCTGCTCAAGGGCGGCCACGCGGAGGGCGATGACCTCACCGACTGCCTCGCCTGGCCGACCGGCGAGACCAAGACCTTCACCGCGCGCCGGGCCCCGAACGTGGACACCCATGGCAGCGGTTGCACCCT
>RDYO01000150.1 GCA_004293385.1 Verrucomicrobiota bacterium | reverse complement strand
CGTCGTAGGTTCTCCTTGGCGGCATCGAGGTCGACCTTGGCGTCCGGCTTGAGCTGGACCTGCAGCGTGGCTTCGTCGGTGCCGCTGTTCCAGGCATGGACGAGGTTGACGGGATAGTTAGGGGCGTGCACGCCGACGAGGCCGAGGGTGGTGCCGATGTTCTCCGCGCCGAGTTCCTGCTTGATGACGTCCAAGGCGCGCAGGGCGATCTGCTCGGTCTTGTCGAGCTTGGTTCCGGCCGGAGCGCGGAGGCGGACCTGTAGCTGGCCATTGTTCGCGGGCGGGAAGATCTCGCGGCCGAGTTTGGGTCCGAGGACGGCGATGAAGGCCGCCGCGAGGGCGACGCCGCCGAGCACGACCACGGTCTTGCGCGCGAGCACGGCATCCAAGATGGCCTCATAGCGGGCTTTGACCTGGGCGAAGAAGCCCGGCGTGTGCGTGCCTTCGTCCTTGAGCAGCCAGACCGCGAGGACGGGCAGCAGGGTCGAGGAGAGGGCGTAGGAAGCGATCATGCTGAAGCCGACCGCGAGGGACAGGGGGAGGAAGAGCGCTTGGGCCGGGCCTTCCATGAAGAGCGACGGCAGGAAGACGGCCACGACGCACGCCATGGCGAGGAAGCGGGGGCCGGCGGTGGCGGTGATGGCGTCGCGCACGGCGCGGGCGACGAGACGACCTTTATCTCGCTCCTGCTGGATGGCTTCGATGGCCACGGTGGCTTCGTCGACCAGGATGCCGACCGCCAAGGCGAGGCCGCCCAAGGTCATGAGGTTGATGGTCTGGCCGCAGAGCCAGAGGCCGAGCAGGGCGACGAGCAGGGCGAGGGGGATGTTGACGACGACGACGAGCGTGCTGCGCGCGTCGCGCAGGAAGAGGAAGACCATGAGGCCGGTCAGCACGGCGCCGAGGACGGCTTCGAGGAAGAGGTCATGGATGGCCCGTTCGACGATCGGGCTCTGGTCCATCTCGTAGCTGACCTTGATGTCGGCCGGGACGGCGTTCTGGAAGGTGCCGAGGTTGCGTTTGACGATCTCCGCCACGGCCAGCGTCGAAGCATCGGAGCGCTTGGTGACGGGGATGTAGACGGTGCGACGACCGTTCACGAGGGCGTAGCTGGTCACGGCGTCCGCTCCGTCCACGACCTGAGCGATGTCGCGGATGAGCACGGGCGGGTTCTGGCCGGGGCGCACGAGGACGTTCTCGAGATCCTTGATGTTCTTCACCGTGGCGTTGACGGGGACGAGGAGGTTCTGGTCCCCGAGGACGAGGTTACCCGCGGGCAGGATGGCGTTGGCTCCCGCGAGCGCCGCGGCGACTTCTTCGGGCGCGACGCCGGTGCTGCGGAGTCGGTCAGGGTTGAGGTTGACGAGGATGGTGCGGGCGCTGCCGCCGAAGGGCGGGGGAGCCGAGACGCCGGGCAGGGTGGCGAAGAGCGGACGGACGGTGTTCAGCGCGGCGTCCTGCAGCTGCGCGACGGAACGGGTCTCGCTCGAGAACACGAGCTGGCCGATCGGCACGCTGCCGGCGTCGAACCGCATGACGAAGGGCGGCACGGTGCCCGGGGGCATCATGGCGCGCGAACGGTTCACGTAACCGATGGTCTCGCTCATCGCCTGCGACATGTCCGTCCCGGGGTGGAACTGGAGCTTCATCACCGCGGCGCCCTGGATGTTCTTCGATTCGACGTGCTCGATGCCGGTGATGTACAGGAAGTGGTATTCGTAATAGAAGGTGAGGAAGCCTTCCATCTGGGCGGCGTCCATGCCGCCGAACGGCTGGGCGACGTAGATCGTCGGGACGTTCAGGGGCGGGAAGACGTCCTTGGCCATGCGGTTCAGGCCGAAGAGGGAGGCCAGGACCAGCGCGAAGACCGAGACGACCAAAGTGACCGGTCGGCGAAGGACCATGGAAAGGAAGCTCATGAAAGGGGGTTACAGAGAGAACCTTACTTTA
>RDYO01000149.1 GCA_004293385.1 Verrucomicrobiota bacterium | reverse complement strand
GCGGGGTCGTCCGCGACGGGGCGACCGGATCGGCGGCCGACGCCACGAGGGCGCAGAGGGAAAGAAGCAGGGCGAGGGGCCGGCGCATGACGAAGGGGTAGGGGCGAACCAAGCCGAGGGCAAGCGTGGTTGCGGCTTGGAAGCGGACTCGGCATGCTCCATAGCCTTACGCCGTGCCTCGTCCCGCCGCTGAAGTCCCCGTGCTCGAAGTCTCCCGCCTGCGCATCGCGCGCGAGGCCAAGGTCATCCTGCGAGGACTGAACTGGCGCGTGGAGCCGGGCCAGCATTGGGTGATCCTCGGGCCGAATGGTTCGGGCAAATCCTCGCTGCTCGCCGCCCTGACGGGTTATTTCGCGCCGACCTCAGGCTCGCTCTCGGTCCTCGGCGAGACCTTCGGCCGCAGCGACTGGCGCGAGCTGCGTCGCCGTATCGGTCTCGTCGGTCCGTCTGTCGCCGCGATGATCGCGCCCGCCGAGCCGGCCTTGTCGGTCGTCGCCGGCGGCGTCGACGGCCTGATCAACCTCTGGCGTCGCCCGAAGCCCGCGACGCGCGCGCTCGCACGCCGACTGCTCCGTCTGCTCAAGGTCGGCGGCCTAGCGAAGCGCCCGTGGGGCCATCTCTCGCAGGGCGAACGCCAGCGCGTGCTCATCGCCCGCGCCCTGGCTTCCGACCCCGCGCTGCTGATCCTCGACGAATCCTGCGCCGGCCTCGACCCGGTCGCGCGCGCGGAGTTCCTCGCGTTGGTGAAGCGCCTGCCGAAGCTCAAGCCCGGCCTGGCCATCGTGTTCGTCACGCACCACGTCGAGGAAATCCTGCCGACCTTCACGCACGCGCTCCTGCTGCGGAACGGGTCCGCCCTCGCCGCGGGCCGGATGGCCGACGTCCTCAAGCCCGCCGCGTTGTCGAAGCTCTTCGGACGGAAGGTCCGCCTGGCCAAGGGGCGGGACGGCTGGTCGCTGGCCGTCGCCGGGAAGTAGTCGCGGGGCGGTTTGACCGCTTTCGACTTCCCCTTAACCCCTGCTTCATCCTACTTCATCTGCTTTCGCAATGCCCTCGCCGTTCGACAACCTTCTCCCTCGCTACGACGCCGTCGTCATCGGCGCCGGCCTCGGCGGGATGACCGCGGCGAACAACCTCGCGAAGTTCGGTCGCAAGGTGCTGCTCCTCGAGCACCACTACCAGCTCGGCGGCCTCGCCACCTACTTCAAGCGCGTCGGCGGCCACGTCTTCGACATCTCCCTGCACGGCTTCCCGCACGGGATGATCAAGTCCACGCGTCGCTACTGGACCAAGGAGATCTCGGACCGCATCCACCAGTTGCACGACGTCCGGTTCATCAACCCCGACTTCGACGTCCGTACGACGTTCGACCGCGCCGACTTCACGCGCATCCTGATCGAGCAGTTCAAGCTCTCCGCCGAGACGGTCGAGGCCTTCTTCGCGCACCTGCGCGAGATGAACTACTACGACAACGACCCGCGCACCACGCGCCAGCTCTTCGAGCAGTTCTTCCCCGGCCGCCCCGACGTCCAGCGCCTGCTCCTCGAGCCGATCGCCTACGCCAACGGCTCCACCCTCGACGATCCTGCGATCACCTTCGGCATCGTCTTCTCGAACTTCATGTCGAAGGGCGTGTTCATCTTCCAGGGCGGCACGGACACCATGATCAACCTCATGACCGCCGAGATGAAAGCCAACGGGGTCGACATCCGCCGCAACGTGCTGGTCGAGAAGGTCCACGTCGAGAAGGACGCCTCCGGCCGCCGTCGCGTCGTGGGCGTGAAGCTCCGCGGCACGCGCGAGGGCGAAGAAGCCGAGGTCGCCTGCTCCACCGTCGTCTCCAACGCCAACATCAAGGACACCGTCCTGAAGATGGGCGGCGAAGAAGCCTTCGAGACGCCCTTCCTCGAGGAAGCCCGCAAGGTCCGCGTGAACACCTCTTCCTGCCAGGTCTACATGGGCGT
>RDYO01000004.1 GCA_004293385.1 Verrucomicrobiota bacterium | reverse complement strand
GCCGACGCGAAGTCCAAGATGGAAGCCCTGCCCGGCGTCGAATCGGCCGAGGTCGAGATCGTCTGGGACCCGGTCTGGAATCCGCGCATGATCTCCGAAGCCGGCCGCAAGCAGCTCGGCCTCGAGTGATGTCCGCGCCCGTCCAGTCCGCGACGGCCCTCTACCTGCACGTCCCGTTCTGCGCGTCGTCGTGTGACTTCTGCTCGTTCTACCAGGAGCAGCCCAAGCGCGGCGAGATCGACCGCTACCTTGCCGCGATCGAACGCGAGATGGAACTCCACCCGCCCGGCCGTGTCGAGACCGCCTTCTGGGGCGGCGGCACGCCTGGACTCCTGCCCGCCGACGACCTGCGTCGCCTCGGTCATGCGATGACCAAGGCCGCCGGCCAGCCCGGCGAATGGACCGTCGAGCTAGCCCCCTCTTCCGTGCGCGCCGACAAGCTCGCCGCGCTCAAGGAGATCGGCGTCACGCGCGTCTCGATGGGCGTGCAGAGCTTCGACGACGCCACGCTGGACGCGCTCGGCCGACGTCATTCGCCCAAGCAGATCATGGAGGCCTGGGAGCTCATCGAGGCCGCCGGCTTCGCTTCGCGCAATCTCGACCTCATCTTCGCGATTCCCGGACAGGACGAGAAGCGCTGGACCGATGACCTCTACCGGGCCATGGAACTGAAGCCCGACCACCTATCGACCTATTGCCTGACCTTCGAAGAGGACACCGCGATGTTCGTGAAGCTCTCGCAGGGCAAAGTGAAGATCGACCGCGAACTCGAGGCCTTCCTCTACCGCCGCACCTGGGAGACGCTCGCCGAAAACGGCTACGCGCAATACGAGACCTCGAACTTCGCGCAGGCCGGGCATGCCTGCCGGCACAACCTCATCACCTGGGAGATGGGCTCCTGGATCGGCTACGGCCCTTCGGCGGCGTCGCAATGGGGCCACGTCCGCTGGACGAACCCGGCGAATCTCGACCAATGGGTCAAAGGCATCGAAGCGGGCCAGCCCGTGCGTGAGCAGGCCAAGGCGCTCAGCGCGCGCGACCTCCTCTGCGACGCCCTGGTCTTCGGCCTGCGTCTCAACGAAGGCGTCGACCCCTTCGCGCTCGCCGAGCGCTTCGAGACCCCGCTGCCGCAAGGCGTCCGCGAACTCTTCGCCGACCTCATCGAGGAGGAGATCATGGAACTGGCCGGCACCCGCTTCCGCCTGAACGGAGAAGGCCGCCTGCGCGCGGATGCCGTCGGCGTCGCCGTGTTGGAGAAATTCGACTGATGGACTACGCCCTCGGAGCCGCCTTCTTCTATGCCTGGTCGGTGACCTGCGCCCGCCGAAGCTCCGCCCATCACGGACCCGATCTCGCGAACCTCGGACGACTGCTCGTCGCGATCCTCATCGTCGGGCTCTTCGTCGCCTTCAGCGGTCGCCATCCGTTCAGCGCCGGCTGGGGCTGGCTCCTGCTCGGCGGCGTGCTCGGACTCGGCGTCGGCGACATCGCCCTCTTCCACGCGCTGCCTCGCATCGGCGTCGGCCTGACGATGCTGCTCACGCAATGCCTCGCCGCCCCGATCGCGCTCTTCCTCGAATACGAGATCCTCGGCCTTTCTCCGAACGGACCGCAGCTGCTTTCCGCGCTCGTCATCCTCGCCGGCGTCGGCGTGGCGCTCGGCGCCCCGGCCGAGGGCGACCCGGCGGACCGCCGCACCGGCGTGTGGCTCGGCCTCCTCTCCGCCTTCGGCCAGGCCTGCGGCGCCGTGGGCACGCCGATGGCCGTCGATGCGTGCGCGCGCGCGGGCGAGACGATTCCTGACGGTTTCGCGCAAGGCTTCGTGCGCCTGCTTGGCGGCGTGCCGATCGTCCTGCTCTTCGTCCTCTGGACCGCCCGCAAGGACGGCCTCCTCGCCAAACTGCGCCGGCCTTACGCCTGGCGCACCGCACCGATCTGGATGTTCATGAACGGCCTGGCGGGCCCCGCCCTCGGCGTGGCGTGCTATCAATGGGCGCTCACCAAGCATGACGCCGCACTGGTGCTCAGCGTGGTGGCG
>RDYO01000003.1 GCA_004293385.1 Verrucomicrobiota bacterium | reverse complement strand
ACGCCGTAGGCGATCGTGACCACGTCCTGCGAGGCGTCGGCGATCGGGAGGCGCATGCAGTCGCCGGTCTTGAACTCCAACGCGACGCCTTCCTGCTTCGCGCGGACGCGGCCGATCTCGAGCATCGGTTCGCAGAAGTCGTAGCCGACGACGGCGCAGTCGGCCGGTAGGTCGCGGCGCAGGGCGAAGGCGACGTCACCGCTGCCGGTGGCGAGGTCCGCCACGGTCTTGGGACGGGCGGCCTTGGCGGCGGCGACGAGCTGTTCGCGCCAGCCGACGCACAGGCCCATGCTGAGCACGCGGTTCGCGAAGTCGTAACGGGAAGCGATCCCGGAGAACATGCGTTGGACGGCGGAGCCTTCGGGCATGGACTTACCCTCCGCACATTGCGGAGAAGGTCAAGTTGGCGCGACGGTAGGGGGCACGTTGACACGTGGGCACGTGGGCAAGGGCCGAAACAGCCGCTCATTTTAGCCCCAGAGTTTGGCCGTACCTTGGTGCTATCTCCCCTTGTCAACGTGCCAGCGTGCCCACGTGTCCCCTGGGTTACACAAATACTCCCCCGCCCATGAGGACGCGGTCGTGGTAGACGGCGAGGACCTGCCCGGGGGCGAGGCCGCGCTGGGTCTCGGCGAAGCGGATCCTGACCGTACCGTCGGCCTGAGGGATGAAGCGGGCAGGCGTGGCTTTGTCGCGGTAGCGCACGCGGGCGAGGATGTCCTGTTCGCCGCTGACGGGACGGTTGATCCAAGTGAAGTCGCGGGCGAAGGCCTCGCCGGTGTAGAGCCACGGGGCGTCGGGCTTGTCGAAGGCCACGTGCAGGGTGTTGGTCGCGAAATCCTTCTTCACGACGACGAAGTATTCGCGGTCGGTGTTCGAGGGCAGGCCGATGCCTTTGCGCTGGCCGATGGTGTAGCGATGCAGGCCGCGATGCTTGCCGATCTCCTTGCCGGCGGCGTTCACGATCGGGCCCGGTGCGTCGGGGATATGACGTTCCAGGAAGTCCTGCACCGGTACCTGACCGAGGAAGCAGATGCCTTGGCTGTCCTTGCGTTCGGCGTTCGGCAGCTGCGCGTCGGCGGCGAGCTTGCGCACCTCAGGCTTCAGTAGTTCGCCGATCGGGAAGATCGCCTTCGCGAGCTGTTCCTGACGCAGCAGCGCGAGGAAGTAGGACTGGTCCTTGTTCGGGTCGAGGCCTTCGAGGAGGTCGAATGTCCCGTCGGCGTTCTCGCGACGGCGCGCGTAGTGGCCGGTCGCGATGACGTCGTAGCCGTCTTGGAGCGCCTTGCGCAGGAACACGCCGAACTTCATCTCGCGGTTGCAGACGATGTCGGGGTTCGGGGTCAGACCCCGGCGGTAGCCCTCGACGAGGTATTGGACGACCGTGTCGCGGTAGTCTTGGACGAGGTCGATGATGCGGAAGGGCAGGCCGAGGTGCGCAGCGACCGACTGGGCGTTGCGGACATCGTCCTCCCAGGGGCATTCGCCCGGGAAGGGGAGGCCTTCCTCGTTCATCCAGGTCCGGAAGTAGGCGGCATGCACCTCATGCCCTTGCTGCTTGAGCAGAAGGGCCGCCACGGCGCTGTCTACGCCGCCGGAAAGGGCTACCAAGACCTTGGACATCGGCCGCCAAGGTAGGGCGGGGAAGGGCGGGGATACAGATTATTTGAAAGGGGTAGGGGTAGGGGCTGGGGTAGGCCATTGGTAGGGCTGACCACCTTGGTCAGCCGCGGCTGGGCGAGGGCGCCCAGCCCTACCTTGCTTGCTCTCCCTCCTTGGGCATGTTTTCCTTGGTCCATGCGTCTCGGCATCCTTTTCCTTCTCTTCGGGCTTCTTCCTCTTTCGGCCCAGAACGCCCAGCTCGCGGGCATGCAACAGGATCTCGCCGACCTACGGACCGAGGTCGAGAAGCTGAAGCTGGAGAACGCCGACCTACGCGCCGCCCTCAACCGTCAGAAGGCCGGCCAAGGTCAGTCCGCTTCGACGAACGAGGCGGTCGCCAAGGCTCGCGCGGAGATCCTGAACGAAGTCGACCGTCGTCTGAAGCAGCAGACCGACG
>RDYO01000002.1 GCA_004293385.1 Verrucomicrobiota bacterium | reverse complement strand
GGACATCCCGACGATCGCCAAGAAGGCCGCCTTCGTCGTCAACAACTCCCGCGCGCTGCGCCGCAAGCTCGACCTCACCAAGCTCGAGGACAAGCAGGCCCTCGCCCACAATATCTTCCTCTTCGGACAGTGCATGGAAGGCACCCAGTTCTACGGCCTCTTCGGCATGGTGCTCTCCCTCGCCCGCCAGAACAAGTTCCCGGGCATCGGCCAGATGTTCCGCTACACCCTGCGCGACGAGTCCAACCACATCGACCTTTTCCGCAACCTGCTCGCCGAGCTCGTCAAGGAGAACCCCGACATCTGGACCCCGGCCTTCAAGGAAGAACTCCGTCAGCTCATGGCCACCGCCGTGTCGCTCGAGAAGGACTTCATCCGCGACTGCCTGCCCGTCAACGCCCTCGGCCTCTCCTCCAAGGAGTTCGAGCAGTACATCGACTTCATCGCCGACCGTCGCCTCCGTAACTGCGGCCTCGATCCGCTCGTCACCGAGACGAGCAACCCTTTCCCCTGGCTGTCCGAGATGATGGACCTCAAGAAGGAGCAGAACTTCTTCGAAGGCCGCGTCACGGAATACCAGAAGCAGGGCGCCATGGGTGTCGTCAACGACGACGAACTCTGAGCGTCCGCTGGCTGAATTTGGGCGTCACCCCCTCCGCGCCCGGTTTGGCATGCTTCCAGTTCTTACCCCACATCCCATCCACTGAAAAAACCTGCGCCGGCCGCCGCCGACGCATCCTCCCGCATTCTCTCCCTCCCTCCGTCACCACTCCCTCTCTCTCTGATATGAAATCCGAACTCCCTTTCTTCCGCGAAGACATCGCCCTCAAGCACGCCGTCCGCGCTCCCGCCGACGCCAAACCCCGCTTCAACTGGCGTGAGTCGCTGCCCGCCGCGGCCGCGCCCGCCTCCGCCGGCCTCGACGCCGCGCAGATCGCCGACATCGTCGGCGCCGCCCTCACCGACCTCCTCGTCGCCCGCCAGGAGCAGGACATCTTCACCGAGTCCAACCGCCAGTTCGTCGCCGCCGTCGCCAGCGACGTCGTCCGCGTGCTTTCCCAGTCCGGCGTCCAGGTGAGCGAGATCCTCGTCCTCCAGGCCATCGAAGACGCCCTCGTGCGCTACAACCGCCACGACGTCGCCAAGAGCCTCCTCTTCTCCCGCGGCGGCGAAGTCGCCCCGGTCGATCCCCTCGCCATCACGACCCGCCTCATGCGCCGCAACGGCCAGGTGGTGCCGTGGCTGCCCAATAAGATCACGACCGCCGTCCGCATGGCCTTCCTCTCGCTCGAGCAGGATCCCGCCCCGTCCGTCCGCGTGACCGCCGCCGTCACCCGTCGCGTCGCCGACCTCGGCCAGACCATCATCGGCATCGAAGAAGTCCAGGACCTCGTCCAGGAAGAGCTCATGCGCCAGGGCCACTTCAAGGTCGCGCAGAACTACATCCTCTACCGCGCCTACCGCGCCCGCCGCCGCGATGAGCTCGCCGCCCAGCCGGTCGTCGTCGACGACCGTCAGGAGTCGATGATCCTCGTCAAGTCCGCCGACGGCTCGACCTACCTCTGGAACGGCGACGAGCTGCGCAAGCGCATCGCCTTCGCCGCCGCCGGCCTCGAGCTCGTCCGCACGCCGGACCAGATCGAATCCGAACTCCGTCGCGGTCTCTTCAACGAGATCACCGAGGCCGACCTCCGCAAGACCATCGAGCTCAACGCCAAGAGCCTCGTCGAAGTCGACGCCGACTTCGCCAAGTTCGCCGCCCGCATCTGCCTCTCCTACATCTACGAGGAAGTCCTCGGCTGGAGCATCACCCGCGACGGCGTCTCCCAGCTCAAGGAATTCCATCGCGCCAAGTTCGCCGCCTACGTCGAACGCGGCATCGCGATCGGCCGCCTCTCGCCTGACCTCCGCAAGTACGACCTCGCCAAGCTCGCCGCGGCCCTCGACCCGATGGCCGACCTCGACTTCGAACTCCTCGGCGTGCAGACGATGTACGACCGCTACCTGATCATCGACAAGACGGTCAAGCCGGCCCGCCGCCTCGAGACGCCCCAGTTCTTCTGGATGCGCGTCGCGATGGG
>RDYO01000094.1 GCA_004293385.1 Verrucomicrobiota bacterium | reverse complement strand
TTGACGAGCGTGCAGGAGACGCGGGATTCCTTGGCGACGTGGTGGTCGACCACGATGACGTCGACACCTTCGGCGCGGAGGCGTTCGACCTCAGGTTTGGAATTGGTACCGCAGTCGAGCGCGACGAAGAGCTGCGGCTTCGCTTCGGCGAGCACGCGTTCCAGCGCGGCCATCGAGAGACCGTAGCCCTCTTCCAGGCGGCGCGGCACGAAATACTCCGGCTTGGCGCCGAGCCGACGCAGGAAGTGGACGAGCATCGCGGTGCTCGAGACCCCGTCGACGTCGTAGTCGCCGAGGATGGCGATCCGCTCGCCTTTGGCGGCGGCGAGGACAAGACGCTCGGCGGCCTCGCGCAGGCCGCCGACCGCGAACGGGTCGGAGACATGGGCGAGCTGCGGGCGGAGATGACGCTCCGCCTCGGCCTCGTCCGTGAAGGAACGGGCGAGGACGGCGGCCAGGGGTTCGCTAACCCCCAGCGAAGCAGCGATCCGTCGGGCAAGCCCGACGTCCGCTGCCCGGTGAGACCAGGCGGCCATAGGAATGGGGCGCCTTAGGCGTCCTTGTCGGAGCCCGCCTCCCAGGAGTAGGTGCGCGGGAGTTCCGCGGCGTCTACGCCCTTACGATCGCCCTTGTGCCACCAGTAGAAAACGGGGCTCGCGATGAAGATCGAGGAGAAGGTTCCGGTCAGCACGCCGTAGATGAAGATCTCGCCGTAGAGACGGACGTCGCCGGCGCCGAAGGCCCAGAGGGCGACGGCGCAGAGGAAGACCGTGGCCGCGGTGAGCGTCGTACGGGAGAGCGTGCGGTTGATGGCGAAGTGGATCACGTCGCGGAGCTCGCGGCCGGGGTTGGCCTGGAGTTCCTCGCGGATTCGGTCGAAGACGACGATGGTGTCGTTGATGGAGTAGCCGATGATCAGCAGGATCGCCGCGATGAGCGTCGCGTTGAACTGGCCGCCGAAGGCGACGAAGAGCGCGATCGTCAGCAGCACGTCGTGCAGCGTGGCGACCATGGCCGCGACGCCGAAGCCGGCCTCGAAGCGGAGCGACACGTAGAGACCGATGCCCAGGAGCGCCAGGATGACGGACCAGACGGCGTTGGAGCGCAGCTCCGAGCTGACGGAACCGCCGATGGCTTCCTTGGAGAGCATCAGTTTGTCGACCGAAGCGGAGCGGTCCTTGAGGACCTCGGGGTTCTTGGCCTGGATGGCTCCGACGATGGCCGCGACGTTGGCGAACTCGCCCTTGGACTTGTCCTTGGTGAGTTCGGTCTCGATGCGGAGGGTCGGTTCGCCGCCGCCGACCGGAGTCTGGACGGTGACGGTGGTGTCCGCGAGGCCGATGGAAGCGGCGAGCGCGGCGATCTTGCCGGTATCGACGGCGGCGCCGGGAGCCAGCGCGACGAGGGCGGATTCGCCGCCGCGGAAGTCCTTACCGAAGGCTTCCTTGCCCTTGATGGCGAGCTGGGTGAGGCCGAGGCCGATGACCAGCCAGGAGGCGATGAAGGCGACCCGGGCGAACTTGAGGAACGGGATGTCGAGCGTCGGACGGAAGACCGGCAGGCCGAAGACGCGCGTCATCACGCCGCGGGAGAGCGCGAGTTCCTGGAGGCCGCGGCAGGTCACGAGGGACGTGAACACGGTCGTGAAGATACCGATGGTCAGCGTGATGCCGAAACCACGGATGGGACCGGAGCCCATGAACACGAGGATCAAGGCCGTGAGGAGCGTCGTGAGGTTGGCGTCGATGATGGTCCACGTCGCGCGGGCATAACCTTCGCGAAGGGCGACCGAGCGGTCCTTGCCGAGGGCGGCCTCTTCGCGCACGCGCTCGAAGATGAGGATGTTCGCGTCGACGGCCATGCCGAGGGTGAGCACCAAGGCGGCGACGCCGGGGAGCGTGATGGTCGCGCCGAAGTAGGCCATGGCGCCGAGGATCATCAGCAGGTTGAGGATCATCCCGAGGATGGCGATGAAGCCGCCCCAGACGTAGAACCCGACCATGAAGAAGATGACGAGGCCGACGGCGACCAGCGAGGCCACGACGGACTTGCCCTGGGCGTCCTTGGCCAGCGAGGGACCGACCGAGGTGACGTCCTGGATGACCAAGGGGAACTCGAGCGGATTGTTGAGGACGTTGGCGAGGTCGACGGCTTCTTCGCGGGAGAACGAACCCGTGATGGTGGCGCCGGTGCTGCGGATGGCCTCGCGCACGGTCGGCGCGGACTGCAGCTTGCCGTCGAGGACGATGGCGAGCTGGCCGACGGAGCGGCCGTTGCCTTCGGCGATCTTGGCGGTGAGGTCACCGAACTTCTTGGAGCCTTCGTCGGTGAACTTCATGTCCACGTAGAAGGAGATGCCGTCGTCGGAGCGACCCGAGGCGGACTTGATGATCTTGCCGGTGGCGTCGGCGGCCTTGCGCACGTAGTAGCGCGTGACGCGGACCTCGCCGGTCTTGTTGTCGACGTCGCGGATGGTCAGCACCTCGTAGGTCGAGATGGCCGAGGCGGAGCCCAGCATCGGGTCGACGGGCAAGGAACGCAGGGAGTGCTCGCGCTCGGTCTCGGTCGGACGTTCGGTGCGGTGCACCTGGCGGAACTCGAGCTTGGCCGGCTTCTTCAGCGAATCGATGACGTCGGGGTTATTGGCGGCGTCCTCACCGGGAAGCTGGATCTCGAGGGAGAGATCGCCCACGGGACGGAGGACGGGTTCGGCGACGCCGAACTGATTGACGCGCTGCTCCATGACCTGGAGGGCCTGGTTGACCATGTCGCCATGGGAGACGCTCGACTTGTCGCCGGCGGTCTTCTCGCCGGATTCGGCGCCGGTCGGGTCGACCTTGAGGGTGAATGATACCCCGCCCTGCAGGTCGAGGCCGAGCTTGAGGCGGCCTTGGGAGCCGACGAGCAACTGCTTCAGCACGATGCCATTGCGCTTGGCCTGGTCGGGCTCGCGGACGATCTGGGCTTCGCTGAAGAAGAACGGACGGAAGTCGACCGGGGCGGCGCGACCGCGGCCTTCGCCGATGTCACGCAGGGCCTGGAAGTAAGAGACCGACTTCTGGTCGGCGGCGACGGCGGCGTCCTTGTAGCGCTTGACGCGCTCGAGGGCTTCGGCGTGGAGCTTGTCGAATTCAGGCTTCTGCGCGATGACCTGCGTGGGCACGAACTGCTCGAGAGGGGTCGGAGCGATCGGGTGGAACTCGTACCAGGCGACAGCCAAGGCAGCGAGGGAGACCGCGATCTTCCAGAACCAGGTCCTGGACGTCATAGTGTCAGGGTAGGCTTAGGGGTGGATGACCTCAGGCCTGGACGACGGCGTCGGCGTCCTTGCCCATGATGGCGGACTTGTGCACGACGAGACGGCCGGAATCGAGTTCGAGGGTGATGCGGTCATCCTTGATGGAGACGACGCGTCCGTAGATACCACCGGCGGCGAGCACCTTGTCGCCCACGGCGAGCTCGGTCTGGAGCTTTTCGAGCTCCTTCTGGCGCTTGCGCTGGGGAGCGAAGAGCAGGAAGTACATGCCCACGAAAAGCAGGGCGTACATGATCAGGATGCTCCAGCCGCCACCTTGCTCGGCCTGGGGCGCACCGGCGGCAGGCTGAGCCTGCGCTAGTCCCTGAATGACAACAGTTTGGATGATATTCATTGTTCGTATTGTTTGGAAAGGGGTGGGCTGAAGGTCTGGAGATGCGATTATGAGACAAAAAGGCAAGCCCCGGCATCCCCGATTGCCTTTGATTAACCCCTAGGAGCTGTCACTGTGAATAACTCTCCATGAGCACGTCCGACCCGGAGCCGACCGAAGGCTCCTCCCCCGTCAAACCGCTGACCATGGCGGCCACCATCGCGGCCCTCGGGGTCGTCTTCGGTGACATCGGGACCAGCCCCCTTTATGCGTTCCGCGAATGCCTCCGCAACGGGCTGCATAACGGCGGCACCGTGGAACAGATCGTCGTCCCGGCCGTCTCGATGATCATCTGGTCCCTGATCTGCGTGGTGACCGTCAAATACGTCCTGTTCATCATGGAGGCCAATGAGGACGGCGAAGGCGGCATCATGACCCTGGTGTCCCTGGCTTCGGCTAAGGAGAAGGCCGACGACAAGAAGGTCGAGCAGGTCACCCACGAGAAGACCAAGCGCAAGCACCGCAGCGTGCTCGTGCTGCTGGGCGTCTTCGGCACCGCCCTGCTCTTCGGCGACGGCGTCATCACCCCGGCCATCTCCGTGCTGTCGGCGCTGGAAGGCATCAAAGAGGCCAATGAAAGCCTGAAGGGGCCGCTGTCCGCGAACTTCCTGACCATCTTCATCCCGGCCATGGCGGCAGCCATCCTGGTCGGCGTGTTCGCCCTCCAGAAGCGCGGCTCCGGCCGGGTCGGCATGTATTTCGGTCCGATCACCTTGGCTTGGTTCGCCTGCATCGCCGCCACCGGCATCGGCTCGCTCGTGGCCCATTCCAGCCAGGCTTCGATCATCGTGCACGCGTTCAACCCGCTGGAATCGATCGGCTTCTTCATCGAGCACCCCGGTCTGTCGATGATCATCCTCAGCGCCGTCTTCCTCTCCGTCACGGGAGCCGAAGCGCTCTACGCCGACATGGGCCACTTCGGTCAGAAGCCCATCCGGGCCGGCTGGTACTTCATCGTCTTCCCTGCCCTCATCCTCAACTACCTCGGTCAGGGCGCCTGGGCGCTGTCGCAGCCGGCCGCGGAGTTCACGCACGGCTTCAACCCGTTCTTCAACATGGCGCCCAACTGGGCCCAGATCCCGCTGGTCGTCATCGCCACCCTCGCCGCCATCATCGCCTCGCAGGCCCTCATCTCCGGGGCCTTCTCGACGACCATGCAGGCGATCCAGCTGAACTACCTGCCGCGCATGCGCATCGAGCACACCTCGGACCAGGAATCGGGGCAGATCTACATCCCGATCATCAACTGGATGCTCATGATCGGCTCCATCTTCCTGGTCCTGCAGTACAAGTCCTCCGAACACCTGGCCAGCGCCTACGGCATCGCGGTCAGCCTCACGATGCTGATCACCACCATCCTGTTCGGCCAGTACCTGCGCCAGCGCTTCAAGATCCCGTCCGTCACGGCCTACGTCTTCGTCGCCCCGGTCATCCTGCTCGAGGTCGTCTTCGTCTCCTCCAACTTCCCGAAGATCCTCGAGAGCGGCTGGCTCCCGCTCGCCGCCGGCTTCCTGGTCTACTACATCATGGCCGTCTGGAACAAGGGCCGCCTGGTGATGAAGCAGAAGATGAGCGAGGGCGAAGCGGCCGGCGATTTCGAGAACTTCCTGGACAGCGTCGAAGACCGTTTCGTGGCCGGCAAGTTCGCCCGCGTGAAAGGCACGGCGGTCTACCTCGCCGGCTCGACGAAGTCCGTGCCGATGGCGCTGGCCCACAACCTCAAGCATAACCGCGCCCTGCACGACCACATCATCGTGGTGACGCTCAAGGTCGACGAAGACCGCGCCTACGTGCCGGAATCCGAACGCGTGAGTTTCCACACGCGCGGACCGAAGTTCTGCAAGGTCGACAGCCACGAGGAATTCCCCTCCGTGCTCAGCGTCACCGGTCGCTTCGGCTTCCGCGAGAAGCAGGACGTCTTCCCGGTGCTCAACGCGGCCTACCGCGAGCTCGGCATCGCCCCCAATCCGCTCGAGACCACCTACTTCCTCAGCCGCGAGACGATCGTCCGCGCGACGACCGGGTTCTCGCTCAACGCCGTCCAGGAAAAGCTCTTCGAAGTGCTCAATCGCAACGCCCTCTCCGCGACGGCTTACTTCAACCTGCCGCCCGGCCGCGTGGTCGAGCTCGGCATGCAGGTCGAGCTCTGAGGTTCAGCGCGGTGCGGTGACCTTGAAGACGAATGCCTGCTTGCACGGGTGGTTCTCTTCGTCGGCCATCTCGCGCGGGGTCGTGATCACGCAGACGCCGCCGAGCTGCTCCCACGGCAGGAGATCCGACCAGCCCAGCAAGGTGATGGTCGAACCCGGCGCCGGACGGAGCACCCGCGAACGCACCTGCGGACCGGGCCAGCCGTAGCTGATGAGATAAGTCGTTCGGCCGTCGGCCGAACGCGTGAAGCGGAAGGCGCCCTCCGCCGGCACGGGACCGGGCCGGACTTCCAGGACCGCCTCGCCGTTCACGTCGAGCCACTCCTCGACGTAGACGAACTGGGCCGTGCTGGCCTCGTCCACGGGGTCGAGGTTATGATATCGTCCTGCGATGCTCCGGCCGGCGGCGGCGTCCTCGATCAGTTCGGCGACGCGGTCTTCGGCCGTCGGCGGCAGCATGGCGCAACCTCCGAGGAGGAGCGCGAAACCCAAGGCTGCGAGAAGTCGGGCAGCCATGACGCCGCGGCTTACTTGCCCGCCTTGCTCTTGGCGATCAGGTCGTAGAACCGGTCGAACAGCACGTCGGCGTCGTTCGGACCAGGGCCGGCTTCCGGGTGGTACTGGACGGAGAAGACGGGCTTATCCTTGAGGCGCAGGCCGGAGACGGTGTCGTCGTTCAGATTGACCTCGGTGACGACGGCGCCGCAGCGCTCCAGGTCTTCGCGCTTGGAGGCGAAGCCGTGGTTCTGGGCGGTGATGGACACGCGGTCCTCTTCGGTGTTCTTGACGGGCTGATTGCCGCCGCGGTGGCCGAACTTCAGCTTGTAGGTCGAAGCGCCGATGGCGTGCGTGATGATCTGGTGACCGAGACAGATGCCGAAGACCGGGTAGGTCTTGATGAGGTCCGCCACGGCTTCGTGGGCGTACTTCAGGGCGGCGGGGTCGCCGGGTCCGTTGGACAGGAAGACGCCGTCGGGATTGAAGGCGCGGATCTCGGCCGCCGGGGTGCGGGCCGGGAAGACGTGGACGTCGAAGCCGGAAGCGACGAGGCGTCGGAAGATCGAGGTCTTCGCGCCGAAGTCGTAGGCCGCGATGCGGTACTTGGTCGCACGGCCCTTCGGCTTGTTGAGGTGCGTGCCCGGGACGGTGAAGGCCTCGCAGTCGCCGACGGTGGCGTTGTAGTGATATGGGGCCTTGCAGGTGACGTCCTTGACGAAGTCGGCGCCGACGGTGCCGGTCCAGGCGCGGGCGCGCTTGAGGGCTTCTTCGTCGCTGATGCCTTCGGTGGAGAGGCAGGCCTTCATCACGCCGGCGGAACGCAGCTTCTTGGTCAGGGAGCGGGTGTCGACGCCTTCGATGCCGGGGATGCCGTACTTGGCGAGCCAGGTGCTCAGGTCAGTGGTGGCGCGCCAGTTCGAGACGATCGGCGAGAGGTCGCGGACGACGAAACCGGCGACGTGCGGGCGGGCGGACTCGAAGTCGTCTTCGTTGACGCCGTAGTTGCCGATCTGCGGGGTCGTCATGGTGACGATCTGGCCGAAGTAGGAAGGATCGGTGAGGATCTCCTGGTAGCCGGTGATGCTCGTATTGAACACGACTTCGCCGCAGAGGGTGGCCGAAGCTCCGAACGCCCTGCCCCGAAGAATGGTTCCATCTTCAAGAGCGAGCACGGCAGGTCGGTTCATGAGGTCGTTTTGAATGAGGGTTCTGCCCCCGTGTGAAGCAAAAAAAGTTCCCATCCGAAGATAGTACCGACCATGGGCCCCGACCCGCGGCCGGCGGACAGGCGCGGACCCTCAGAAACCCTTGCCGACGTCGCCACCCAAGGGGGCCGGCGGACGGGCGCGGGGGTCCAAGGCATCGGCCGCATAGGGCTTATGGACCTGCCAGCCCGCCCGGTAAGGCGCCCCACCCTGCTTCACCTGCTCGGTGATCGTGCCTAAGACGGCCGGATCGGCCCGACGGGACCACTCAGGGTGCAACCAGACGTTGGGGCTGAGCCACTTGCCGCCTACGGCCTCGGTCCAGCGGGTGATGCTATCCGGGGCTTCGATGATGAGTTTAATCTCATCCGCACGGGCCAAGGACTCGGCCAAGGGTAGTTTGGCCCATTTCGGGCTGACGGTCACCCAGGCGAAGCCCGGGGCGATGGCATAGGCCCCACAGGTCTCGAGGTGGACCTTGAGACCGACTGATGCCATGGCGGCCAACAGAGGCCCGAGGTCATGGATGCAAGGCTCGCCGCCGGTCAGGACGACGAACTCTGGTCGGGCGGCGGCGGCTTCGGCGGCCAGTTCCGTCGGGGAGGCCTTACGGACCTGCTTCGGGACGAACTGCGGATGCCAGGTGGACGCGGAGTCGCACCAGGCGCACTTCACCGGGCAACCTTGGAGCCGGATAAAGAAAGCTTTGCGACCGAGATGCACCCCTTCCCCCTGCCAGCTGAGGAACGTCTCATTGACGGGGTAAAGCTCGGCCATGGTCAGGCCTTCGGCTGATAGCTCGCCTTGTTCTTCGTATCCTCGTGCAGGATGATCTGCCGGACCCAGGCGCGACCGCCGGTCTCCTTACGCACCATCGGGTCGAAGGTCTCGAACAGGAACTGCGCGATGCCTTCGGTGGAGACGGAATCGATGACGAGCGGACGGAAGAGCTTCGGATAATCCTGCAGGAGCTTCTCGCGGACGGGATCCGTCTTGGCGAAGAGACACGCGTGGTCGAGATGGTCGGCGATCCAAGTCTTCAGGAAACCCAGGCCGCCGAAGTCGACGACGAAACCGCGTTCATCGAGCCGCTCGCAGCCGAACTCGATCTCGATGGCCCAGTTGTGACCGTGCAGGAAGGAGCAATGCCCGTCATGCCGATGCTGCCGGTGGGCGAACGGGATGTCTCGGTAGGTCTTGCTGCAGGTGAACATGGGACAGCCTGCAGATAGGAGGGCGGACGGCCGGGTCGCAAGGAAGATGCGGTCGGCGGCGCTCCGGAAAGACCCAAAAAAGGAGGCCTGCCGCATCCTCTGACGGCAGGCCTCGGAAGGCGATCAAGCGGACCGGCCTTAGAACGAGTGCGACAGGCCGATGGACCAGATCTCGCTCGAGTGCACGGGATTCACCTGGCTGCCGTTGGGCCGGTCGGACATGTTGTTGTTCTTCAGGGGGGTGCTGTAGAACAGGTAGGCGCTGGTCTTGGCACCCAGCTGATAGGTCAGGCCGGCTGCGATGTGCGTCGAGAAAGCCGCGCTCTCGAGGTCTTCGGCGTAGGCGGTGAAGCCGGCGGCGTTCATGGTGTTCTTATCGCGGAACTGGCGGATGGCCGTGGTCTGGAGCGAGAACTTCAGCGAGTCCGTCCAGTCATAACGCGCGCCCAGCGTTCCGGTCAACGTGGAGCCGGGGCGGAAGTTGGCGTCATAGGCCACCGCGCCTTGGGCGCCGACCTGCCAGAAGAACCACGGGTGATCCGCATCGGCCGAATATTCGCGACGGACGGCGAGCATGAGGTCGGTCGAGCCGGTGCCGGGCTGAAGGTAGCGACGCGAGACGTTCAGCGTGAGGTCATCCTCTCCGGTCGGGAGCTTGACGCCCGCGATGACGGTGTAGTCGGACCACTTGAAACGGGTCGAGAGCGCGATGTCACCGAGGCCGTTGACATCCTGACTGGTGTTCACCGGGTTAGGATTACCGACGCTCGGCTGGATGTTCGTGCGGATCGTGCGGTCGACGCGCGGAATCGCGAGCGACCAGACCTGGCCGCCGAGATTCGTCTCGAGGGTGCTGGTGATGTTACGGTGCACCGCGAAGAAGTGCGCGTGGGCGTCGTTGTTGCGGCGGTTCTGGTCGACGTAATCGTAGCGGACGTCGAAGGTGAACGGGCTGGCGGCCGCAGCCGGGCGATCCAGCAGGTTATCGACCGGCACCCGCACGCAACCGCACGGGCAAGCCTGGGCTTCGGTGTAGGCACCGAGGGCGAGGAGGGAGAAAAGCGCCACGCGGGAAGCACGGGCGGAAAGGAAGGAAGAGTTCATGAAGTAAGGTATGTTTGGTTTTATCGCCGGCACGGGTGTGGCGGTCCGCGCAGGCGACGATGCGCACCGAGAGGTGCGACTTGGGTGGAGGGAGTGAGCCACGCGCCGGCCGAACTAACCGCGACCGGCAACGGTGATCAGCCGAGCAACCGGGGAGGCGGCACCGGCACCTCGCTGGCGCGGCTCATCCCGACTTCATCCGTGGGCCGGGCATGCTCCCGGCCTTGAAAATCATGCGCCCCGATCACCGCGAGGACGTCGACGGA
>RDYO01000093.1 GCA_004293385.1 Verrucomicrobiota bacterium | reverse complement strand
TTCAGCAAGAGCCATATCCCGTTCGAGATCGACCGCCTGAACTCGGCAGAACTCAAGGCCTCGACCCCGACGCTCGCCGAGATGACCAAGGTCGCCCTGCGGCGCCTCAGCTCTGCTCCCGAAGGATTCTTCCTGATGGTCGAAGGCGGTCGCGTCGACCACGCCGCCCACGGCAACGACGGCGCCGCCGCCATCCGCGAGCAGGTCGCGTTCGACGAGACCATCGCCACCGTGCTGGCGTTCGTCGATAAGAACCCTGACACCTTGCTGGTCATCACGACCGACCACGGTACCGGCGGCTTCAACGTCAACGGACTGGGCAGCGAAGACTTCGACACCTCCGCTCCGTCCTATTCAGAATCTACGCCGGCCTTCGACCGGATGACCGCTTTCACCTCCTCGCTGGAGCTGCTGTCGACCAAGACCAAGGGCTTCGGTCCGAAGGAGTTCGTCGCCGCCGCGGAGAAGGTGACCGGCCTGAAGTTCAAGGCCGACGATCGCGCCAAGATCACCTCGACCAAGACGCTCTCCGCCGCGCTCATGCGCTACACCTCGATCGGTTGGACCAGCAACAACCATACCGGAGAGATGGTGGAGTTCTGTTCGACCGGACCGGGTTCGCAGCTCTTCACGCCGCATCTACGCAACGACCAGGTCCACGCCAAGATCTTGCAAGCGACGGGCGTCGCCTGAGTTCGGCGGACACGGCCAATAAAAAGGGCGTCCTTGCGGACGCCCTTTGTTTTGCTCGGCCTTTCGGCTTAGAGCTTGTTGTACTTCACGCCGCAGCCGTAGGGCTTGGTGCTGGCGGTCTCGGGGGCCTTGCCTTCCTTCACGGCCTTGACGGCGGCGAGGACGTAGTTGGTGGCCTTCTCGATGTCAGCGGACTTGGAGGAGGCGATGCTGTCGATCGCGCCCTTGTAGACGAGGGTGCCCTTACCATCGATGACGAAGCAGTGCGGGGTCACCTTGGCGTCGAACGCGCGGCCGATGCTCTGGTTGGCGTCCTGGACGACGGTGCCGGGGTAGTAGGTGGCGGACTCGAGCTTGTGGCCGCCGGTGTTGATGACGAGCCAGACGGCGCCCGAGGCGACGACTTCCTTCTGGAATTCCTGCATCTTGCCGGCGTCGTAGAACTTCTTCACGAACGGGCAACCAGGGTTGTACCATTCGAGGACGACGGTCTTGCCCTTGAAGTCGGCGAGGCTGACGGTCTTGCCGTCGAGGGTCTTGCCGGTGAAGTCCGGGGCAGGCTGGCCGACTTCGGGAGCCGCGAAGGAAGCGACGGCCATGAGGCAGGCGAGGAGGGTGGGGAGGATACGCATGGTGTGGAGGGTAGGTCTTGGTTTGTAGGGGTTGCTTCGCACTTTTCAACCCCTTCGCAGGAGAGAGGTTACGCAAACCTCTCCAAAGCCCTCGTTTTTACTTAGTTTTGACTCATGGGTTGCCAAATTGACCGAAAACCACGAATTACTGTCCTGTCTATGGCTGACGCCCGTTCCATCGCCTTGGTCTGCGCCAACGAAGCTTCCCTCTGGGCGGAGCTGCAGGCCCGTGCGTCCGTCGTCGCCCAGGCCGAGCCGGCCCTGGCTCCGATGCTGAAGCGCTTCGTGCTGGATCGCTCCGGCTTCGGCGAGGGAATCATCCAGCGTCTGGCGGAGCGGCTTTCCCCGACCGGCCAGGATCTCCCCGTCGTCCTGCGTGTCCTCGGAGAGGCCGTCGCTTCCGATCCGGAGGTGCTTTCCCAGATGCGCTCGGATATCCGCGCCACCCTCGAACGCGATCCGGCGACCGAGCATGCGCTGATTCCTTATCTCTGGTACAAGGGTTTCCACGCCATCTCGACGCACCGCCTCGCGCACGTGCTTTGGAAGGCCGGCCGCAAGGAACTCGCCACGCATCTCCAGTCGCTCGTCTCCGAGCACCTCGGCGTCGACATCCATCCGGCCGCCCGCTTCGGCGTCGGCATCCTGCTCGACCATGCCACCGGCTTCGTCGCCGGTGAGACCAGCGTCGTGGCCGACAATGTCTCCTTCCTGCACGAGGTCACCCTCGGCGGCACGGGCAAGGCCCGCGGCGACCGTCACCCGAAGATCCGTTCGGGCGTGCTCGTCGGCGCCGGCGCCAAGATCCTCGGCAACATCACCATCGGCGAAGGCGCCAAGATCGGCGCCGGTTCGGTCGTGCTCAAGGACGTCGCCCCGCATACCAGCGTGGCCGGCGTGCCCGCCGTGGTGATCGGCCAGACTTCCGTCGACGCCCCGGCGCTCGACATGGATCACTCCCTCTAGGCCATGCCACACTCCCGGCCAGCGCAGGACCGTCCCGGCGACGCCCGCGTCCTGGACTGCCTTTACCGCGTCGGGGCGTTCGTCAACGCCACCGAAGACCCGCGGGAGGCGCTCGACTTCATCCTCGAGGAGATCGTCCGTACGCTCGGTGCTTCCAGCGCCTCCATCGCGCTCGTCGAGCCCGCCACGGGGTCGCTGCGCATCGAGGTCAGCAACGGGCTCGACGCCGATTCCACGGGTAAGGTCATCGACCAAGGGCAGGGCATCACCGGCTGGGTAGCCCTTTACGCCAAGCCGCAGCGGATCCCCGACGTCTCGAAGGATCCGCGTTACGTCGAGATCCGCAAAGGCATCCGTTCCGAACTGGCCGTCCCGATGGAACTGATGGGCAACGTCATCGGCGTCGTGAACTGTGATTCCGACCGGCTCGACGCGTTCTCCGAGCAGGACGTCGCGTTCCTCTCGTTGCTCACCAACGAAGCCTCGAAGGCCGTCGGCCGCATCTGGTTGCTCCGTCAGCTCCGTTCCAAGGCCGCTCAGCTCGAGGCGCTCGTGCGCGCCGCGCAGGGTCTCGCCCGGGAACGCGATGAGCCCGGCATCTCGCTGGACCTGGCCCGGCACACGCGCGCCCTCCTCGGAGCCCGCGCCTGCGCCTATTACAACCTCGTCGACGACGTCCTGCATCTGCGCAGCCTCGACGGCGAACTCGGCGTCTCGGCCCTCGCCCCGAGCATCGCGCTCAACCGGACCTCCCTCGGCACGGTGGTCACCCGCGGCCGCTCGGTCGTGGTGCCGCTGGCCGGCAAGACCGAAGAGGACCTCTTCAGCCGCCTCTCCGAACCGGTGGCCTCTTCCTCGCTGCTCGCCATGCCTGTGCGTTACGAAGACGACACCTTCGGCGTGTTGCTCTGCGTCGCGATGGGGGCGTATCGTTTCTCCGACGACGACAAGCACCTGGTCGCCGCGCTGTCGTCGTTCGGCGCCTCCTCGATCCAGAACGCCCGTCTCTACGCCAAGGTCTTCACCGTCGAAGAAGGCCTGCGCCGTAGCGAGCGCCTCACGGCCCTTGGCCTGCTGTCGGCCGAAGTCGCGCACGAGATCCGCAACCCTCTCACGGTGATGAAACTGCTTTCGGACACGCTCGCCCAGGGTATGGCGGCCGACGATCCGAAGATGGAGGACCTCGGGGTCATGCGTGAGAAGATCGCCCATATGGAAGGCGTGGTCTCGCGCGTCCTCGGCATGAGCAAGGCCCAGTCGGGCGCCTTCCGCGATCTCGACCTCCGTCTGGCCGCCGAGAACGCCTCCTTGCTGTTGCGTCTCAAACTCCAGCAGCTCGGCGTGAAGGTGGAGATCGAGACCTCGGAGGCGCTGCCGCTCGTCGAAGGTAATCCCGGCCAGATCCAGCAGATTTTCCTCAACCTGATGATGAACGGCGTCCAAGCCATGGCCGGCGGCGGCGCGCTGACCATCCGGCTCGGCGTCGAGCCCGGCCCTCAGGGCGAAGTCGTCGCGGTGCGCATCACGGACACCGGCTCAGGCATCCCGCCCAAGATCCTGCCGAAGATCTTCGAATCCTTCTTCACCAGCCGCGAAGACGGCACCGGTCTGGGCCTCGCCATCGTGAAGCGCATCCTGCGCGACCACCGCGGCGACATCATCGTCGAGTCGACCGCTCCCGGCGGCACCACCTTCAAGTTCTGGGTTCCGGTGAAGAAGTGAGCAGTCGTTTCGCCGCCGTCCAGAGGACGGGGATGAAGGAGACGATGATCACGATCAGGATCACCTTGTGAAGCTGGTCCGCGAGCGGCGTGCCGCCGAGATAGTGGCCGAGCCAGACCAAGGAATTAATCCAAAGGATGCCGCCGAGGATGTTCCAGCGCAGGAAGCGCGTCGGCGCCATCTCGCCCATGCCGGCGGCGAAGGGTACGAACGTGCGCATCAGCGGCACGAAGCGGGCGAGCACGATGGCGAGCGGGCCTTTTTCGGAGAAATAGTCCCGGGCCGCCACGAGATGCCGGCGCTTGTACCACCAGCTGTCCGGCTTGGTCTCCATGGTCTTGCCGTATTTCCGCCCGAGCCAGTAGCCGGTCTGGTCGCCGATGATCGAGGCAAGGGTCAGTGCGCCTGCCAGTTCCCACGGACCGAAGTAGGCCGGCCGGTCGCCGTTGGCGATCGACAGCACGCCGGCCGTCACGAGCAGGGAGTCGCCCGGGAGGAAGAAGCCGGCGAGCAGGCCGGTCTCGGCGAAGATGATCAGGCACATCAGGCTGATGCCGCCGACTTCGATGGTCTGCTTGAGCCCTTCGGCGGTATGCAGGTGCGACCAGAAGGTGCTCAGCCAGGATTCCATGCCGTGGAGTAGGACGAAAGCCTCGGCATGGCAATCACCCTTGAACGGCGAAGGCTTTCCCATCACGTTGGTTTCGTCGCATGTCGCCCGAATACGAAGCCTCCGCCATCCTGCTCCGTCGCGCCGCTCTCCAGCACGGTCTGGCCGGGCAGGCCGCCTTGGAAGGCGAGTTCGTCCCGCGCGCCAAGGTCTTCCTGGCCGAAGCCCGGGAACTCCAGCTGGCCGCGCATCGCGCCGGCGTCCGGGGCGGCGAAGTCGCCCGGCTGCGTTCCGACGCGATCGACATCCTGTTCGACGCCTTGTTCCTGCGCGCCGGCCCGGCGGCCGCCGTGCTCAGTCTCGTGGCCACGGGTGGTTATGGGCGCGCGGAGCTCTGCCCGCTCAGCGACATCGACCTCCTGGTGCTCGTGCCACGCCACTCCGCCGCGACCAAAGCGCTGGTCGAAGCGATCCTGTATCCGCTCTGGGATCTCGGCCTGAAGGTGGGCCAGTCGGTCCGGACCGTCACGGAATCGACCAATTACGCGAAGGATGACCTGCACCTGCATGTCGCCTTGCTCGAGACCCGTCATCTGTGCGGCTCGCCTGAACTCTACGCCCAGCTCGAAGCCAAGACGGCGGCGCTCCTCTCGGGCCAGGCCTGGAAGCCTTTCGCCCGTGCGATCGTCGAGTCGCAACGCAAGCGCCGCGAGAAGGCCGGTGGCAGCGCTTACCTGCAGGAGCCGGACCTCAAGAACGGCGTCGGCGCCCTCCGTGACGTCCAAGGCTGTGTCTGGATCGCGCGTACGGCCCGTAATGGCGTGGGTCCCGCCGGCTTGGCCGCTTCGGGCTTCCTGCCCGCGGTCGACCTCCAGAAGTTCGAGGAGGCCAAGCAGGTGCTCCTTCGTCTGCGTTGCGAACTCCATTTCCAGGTCACGCGTCCGACCGAGCAGCTTTCGTTGGAACGGCAAGACACCATGTCGGCCGCCTTAGGCTTCACCGGCACGCTGACCGAACGCATCGGCGGGATGATGCGTCAGTATTTCGACGCCGCCGACCATGTCCGCCGTTGCGCGGAAATCGTCGAAGGCGCGGTCATGGGCGAACCCGAGCCCGAAGGGTGGGGCGCTCCGTTCATCATGGACGGCTTGCGCGTCGTCCCCGGCGGCACCGTGACGGCCGAGCACCGTCTCCTCTTCGAGGAAGATCCCGGCCGCCTCGTCCGCCTGTTCCGCATCTGCCAGATCCATGAGGCCCGCCCGGATCGGGCGCTTTCGCTGCTGGTCCGCGAACGCGCCCACCTGCTCACGCCCGAAGTCGCCCTGTCGGAGGAATCCTGCAGCGCCCTCCGCGCGATGCTCACCGAAGGCGGGCGCGTGTATGCCACGCTCAACGCCCTGCGTGAGCACGGCCTCCTTTACCGGCTCGTCCCGGAGTTCGCGGGCCTGCACTGCCTGGTGCAGTTCGAATTCTACCATCGCTGGACCGCGGACGTGCATACCTTGCGCTGCCTGCGTGAGTTAGACCGTATCTATGCTGGCGAGTCGCTGGTGGAACAGAAATATCGCGAGGTCGTGCTCGGTTCCGAGGCGCCTTCGCTGCTCTACGCCATCCTGTTCCTGCACGACATCGCCAAGTCCGGCGGCATCGAAGGCCATGCCGAGCGTGGCGTCCCGATCGCCGACCGCATCCTTGAGCGGCTCGGTTTCGACGCCCGGGAGCGCGAGATCGCGGCCGGCGTCATCCGCCATCACCTCGTGATGGGGCTCTACTGGCAGCGTCATGACATCGATGATCCCGCGAACATCGAGCGCTTCGCCCGCCTCATGGGCGACGAGCAGGTCCTGCGCAGCCTCTTCGCGCACACGCGCTGCGATGCGCGCGCCACGTCGCCCGACCTCTGGACCGACTTCAAGGACGGCCAGCACTGGTCGCTCTACCGCCGCACGCTGGCCCGCCTGGCCGATGCCGTCGACGACGACCATGCTCTGGCCGCCGCGAAGCTCCGCACGGAGACGACGACCCTGGTCGGACAGGACGTGCCGGAAGACGAGATCGAGGCGCATTTCACCACGATGCCGCCGGGCTATTACCTGCACGCCGCCCCGGAGGACGCCGCGCACCATCTGCGGATGATCCATCGCCTGATCGCCTCGGTGTCCGCGGCCGAGCCGGACGAGTCGTTGCGCCCGATCGTCGAGTGGCATGACGACGCCGGTTCGGGCCAGTCGCTCGTGACCGTCGTCACCTGGGACCGCGCCGGTCTCTTCAGCCGCATGGCGGGCGCTTTCGCCGTCGCGGGCATCAACATCGCTTCCTGTCGCGCCTTCTCGCGTGAGGACGACGTCTCGATCGACTTCTTCAAGGTCGTCCTGCCGCTCGGCAAGGAGCCGGCCTCCAAGGATCGTTTCACGGCGGCCTTGGAGAAGTCGTTGCTCGGCGGCACTGACCTCCTCGCCGAGGTCGCCGCGGAGGAACAGCATGCGCTGCTTACCGCCCCGCGTCGCAAGGCCTTCGTGCCCCTCGCCGCCAAGGTGGAGGTCTACTACGAGGTCGACCTGGCCCGCACGGTCATCGAGATCCAGTGCAATGACCGTCTCGGCCTGCTGTTCCGTATCGGCCGCGCCATCCAGGAAGGCGGCTACGCCATCACCTTCGCCAACATCGCCACGGAGCAGGGCTTCGCGATCGACACCTTCTACGTCATGCCCGAGCGCGGCCTGACCCGCGATCCGCAGGCCCCGGAAGGCCTGGCGGACGTCCTCCGGGGGCTGGTCAGCTGAACGGCGTCCCCCCTTGCCTTGGCAGGGAAACCCGCCAACCTCGGAGGTAGCCATGAATCCGCTGCTTTCGCTCCTGAAATCCGCCCTCATCGTCCTCGCCGCTGTCGTCTCCGTGCGCGCGGCCGACCCCAAGCCTTCCGCCATGACTCCTCCCAAACTTGAGAAAGCCACCTTCGGCGCCGGTTGTTTCTGGGGCGTCGAATACCAGTACGCCAAGATCCCCGGCGTCGAGTCCGCCGTCAGCGGTTACGCCGGCGGTAAGACCGACTTCCCGACCTACGAAGAGATCTGCGCCAAGGGCACCGGTCACGCCGAGGTCATCGAAGTCACGTTCGATCCGGCCAAGGTCACCTACCGCACGCTCGTGGAGTATTTCTTCAAGATGCATGACCCGACCCAGGTGAACCGCCAGGGACCCGACATCGGCGACCAATACCGCTCGGTCATCTTCACCCACTCGCCGGAGCAGCAGAAGACTGCCGAAGACGTGAAGGTCGGCCTGACCCTCGCCAAGGCTTTCAGCCGTCCGATCGCCACCCAGATCGAGAAGGCTCCGAAATTCTGGAAGGCGGAGGAATATCATCAGAAGTATTACCAGCTGCGCGGCAAGAAGCCTTACTGTCATCTGGTGCCCTTCGCGGAAGAGAAGTAAGCCGTGGCCGACCGCCGCAACGTGTCTGACGACGCGCTGCCTGGCCTCGGTCAGGGGGTGCCTGACGCTATTCCGGAACGTCGCCGGCCCCTCGCCTCGCGGATGCGTCCGCGTAATCTCACCGAAGTGGTCGGTCACGCGGCCTTGCTCGGCCCGGAGGCCTTGCTGCCTCGGTTGATCAAAGCCGATACTTTCGGCTCGCTGCTCTTCTACGGTCCGCCCGGTTGCGGTAAGACCACCTTGGCCGAGGTCATCGCCGCCGAGACGCAATCCTTCGTCGTGCGGGTCAACGCGGTGCTCTCCGGAACTCCCGAACTCCGTGAGATCCTCGCCGATGCCCGCCGTCAGCCTTCGCGCAAGACCGTGCTGGTCGTCGACGAGATCCATCGCTTCAACAAGGCCCAGCAGGACCTCCTCCTGCCGGACGTCGAAGCCGGGGTGGTCCGCCTCATCGGCTGCACGACGCACAATCCCGGACTCTACGTCGTCCCCGCGCTGCTCAGCCGCAGTCATCTCTTCCGTCTCGATCCGCTGACCCCGCCGGAGATCGCCACGTTCCTCGGCACGGCCCTCGCCGACAAAGAGCGTGGTCTCGGCGCCCTCGGGATCAAGGCTTCGGAGAAAGTCCTGCAGCAGGTCGCCGAGATGGCCTCGGGCGACCTCCGTCGCGCGCTCAATTGCCTCGAGACACTCGTGCTTTCCGCGCCGGCCCTCGGCAGCGTCACCGACGAAGCCGTGGCCTCCTTCGCGCGGGAGCGTCGCATCCGTTACGACGACGGCGGTGACGACCATTACGACACCGCCTCCGCTTACATCAAGTCGGTGCGCGGGGGCGATCCGGACGCCGCGCTCTACTGGCTGTTCCTGATGCTCGAAGGAGGGGAGGAGCCTCGCTTCATCGCCCGCCGTCTGGTCATCTGCGCTTCCGAAGACGTCGGTCTGGCCGACTCCCGCGCCTTGGGCGTGGCCACCGCGGCTTTTCAGGCCTGCGAGATGGTCGGCATGCCCGAATGCGAATACGCGCTCGCCCACGCGACGCTGTTCCTCGCGCTCTCGCCGAAGAGCAACAGCACCACCTCGGCGATTTCCGCGGCCAAGGACGCCGTCCGTAATATGCCGCGTCAGGAAGTGCCCCTGCATCTCAAGGACGCGCACAACAGCGTGAACAAGAGCCTCGGGAACGGCGGAGCCTACCGCTACAGCCACGATTACCCTGAAGCCATCAGCGGGCAGGATTACCTCAGCCGTCCGCTCTCGCTCTACCATCCTGGCGACGCCGGCGCGGAGCCGCAGATCGCGGAGCGTCTCGCCCGCTGGCGTGAGCTCAAGGCCGGCCTCAAGAAGAAGGACGGCCGCCCGTGAGCAAGGTAGCGCCGCGCCTGCCGTGGTTCGGTCCCGGCAAGTTCCCGCTCTACCTGGCGCCCATGGCGCGTCATACCGACGTCGCTTTCCGTCAGCTCTGCAAAGAGCAGGGCGCTGACGTCATGGTCACGGAGTTCGTCCAGTCCGAGGCGCTGATCCGCGACAATGCCAAAGCCTGGGAGATGGTCGACTTCACGGAAGGCCAGCGCCCGATGGGCGTGCAGATCTTCGGGGCTACGCCGGCGTCCATGGCCAAGGCCGCCCGGTTGGTGTGCGACCGCATGAAGCCGGACTTCCTTGACCTTAATTTCGGCTGCCCGGCCCACAAGGTCATCGAGCAGAACGCCGGATCCGGCCTGCTGCGTTGCACGCCTTTGCTCTACGACCTCGTCAAGGCGGTGAAGGACGCCATCCCGGACGTCCCGCTGACCGCGAAGATGCGTCTGGGTTGGGATCATGCGACCATCGTGGCCGTCGAGGTCGCGGGACGGCTTCAGGGGCTGGGCGTCGAGGCCATCGCGGTCCACGGCCGGACCAAGGAGCAGGGTTACTCGGGTGAGGCCCATTGGGGTTGGATCGCGCAGGTCGCGGCCGCGGTCGATATCCCGGTCATCGGTAACGGTGACGTGAAGGACGGCGCCTCGGCTTTGCTCCGGCAGAAGGAATCCGGGGTCTCGGGCCTGATGATCGGTCGCGCGGCGCTCGGTAACCCTTGGATTTTCGCGCAGATCAAGGCCGCGCTGGAGGGCAGGGCGGGGGAGGCCGCCGAAACGGGCGTCCA
>RDYO01000064.1 GCA_004293385.1 Verrucomicrobiota bacterium | reverse complement strand
AGGATCCTGTGGTTGTCTTGGGTAGGGTTGAGCGCCCTCGCTCAACCGCTGCTGACCAAGGGTGGTCAGCCCTACCCGTGACCGAAACAGTTTCAGGCTCCGGCTTTTCGGCCATCAGCCGCAGGTGGCTGGAGCCGGCAGCCGAAGGCCGAACAGCTGGCCCCCGAAAGGCCGATGCCCCGGGGGCTGTCACCCGTCACCCGAAAATTGTCTCCATCTGGCCAACCGAGCCTCTGGGCCTCAAGGCCTCTGCCTTGCCTCCCTTGCCAACGTGTCAACTTGTCAACGTGTCAACTAGCTCCCCGTCCACACCCATCTTCTTGACGACGAACTCCCTCATGTCCGGCGCAAGCGGACAGGTGAACGTCCGCGTGATGCGCGGCGGGAAACGGAATTCGAGCTTGGCGGCGTGCAAGGCCTGGCGGCCCATCTCGAGCGCGGCGCCGAGGCGCTTGGTCCAGCCATGCGCCACGAATTCCATGTAGAGCGAATCGTCGCCGCCGTAGAGCTTATCGCCGATCACGGGCAGCCCGAGCCAGAAGGCGTGGGCGCGGATCTGGTGCTTGCGGCCGGTGTGCGGCTGCACGCGCGCGAGGGTGTAGCCGTTACGGACGAGCACCGGTTCGAAGAACGTCGCGGCGGGCAAGGTGCCGGGGCCTTCGCGGACCGCCGTCTTCACCACGACCTGGCTGGTCTCGTCCGGACCGAGTGGCTGGTCGACCATGACCGGCTCCTTGAGCTCACCCTTGAGCAGCGCGTAATAGGTCTTGAGCACCATGCGGCGCTCCATCGCGGTCTGCGCGGCGGACGCGGCATCGTAATGCTTCGCGATGAGGATCACGCCGCTGGTCTCGCGGTCGAGCCGGCTGACGAGGTGCGAGACGTCCATCTGCTTCCATTCCTTCACCGCGCCGACGAGCGAAGACCACGGGCCGTCCTTCGACGGATGGCAGACGAGCCAACCCGGCTTGTCGAAGACCATGTAATCGTCGTCTTCCTCGATGAGCCACTTCGGCAGCTCGGCCGGATCGACCTTCGGCGTGGTGCTGCTCGGCGGGACGAAGGAATAGTCGGTCATCGGACGGGGGGCAGGCGATCCTGCCAGGCGTCGGGCAGGCCTTGGCCGCGCAGGCGCGCGAGGACTTCGCCGACGAGATAGAGCGAACCGAGGACGACGAGCGTCTCGCCGGGAGCGGCGCACGTCGCCGGCGACGGAAAGAGTTCGGCGACGGACGCGCGGCGGAGCTCGCCGCGGAAATCGGCGGGCACCAAGGCGGCGAGTTCTTCGACCGAACAAGCACGCTCGTTGTCAGGACGCACGAGCACGAGCGTGGCGGCGTGGCGCGCGGCCACCTCGACGAGCGGGCGGGCGCGTTCGCTGCCGAGCGCGCCGACGATGACGGTCGGCGAAGAAAGCGAGGCGAGGAGCGGCTCGACGACGCGGGCGCCCTCTTCGTTATGCGAGCCATCGACGATGAGGCGTCGTCCGTCGGCGAGGCGGTGCGACTGCCAGCGACCGGCCCATTCGACCGTCAGCAGGGCCGCGCGTGCCTTGGCGTCGTCGATGGGCAGACGCGTCGCGAGTTCGCATGCGAGCAGGGCCGCGCCGGCGTTGCGACGCTGGTGTTCGCCCGGCAGGCTCACTTCCGGCAGCCCTTGCGGGAACCGGTCACGGACGAAGTAGAGCGGCGCACCGACGGCCTGGGCGCGGGCGACGATGACCGCTTCGGCTTCGGGCGGGACGTCGCCGACGACGCACGGGACGCCCGGCTTGATGATGCCCGCCTTCTCGCCGGCGATGGCCGCGTGGGTCGGTCCGAGGTATTCCATGTGGTCGAGGCCGATCGACGTGATCACGCAGACCTCCGGCGCGCAGATATTGGTGGCGTCGAGCCGGCCGCCGAGGCCGGTCTCGAGCACGGTCACGTCGACGCGGCGCGCGGCGAACTCGACGAAGGCCGCCGCCGTGATCAGCTCGAAGAAGGTCGGCGCGGCCTCCGGATCTTCGGCGCGGTCGTCGCCCATGCCGAGGCGCTGCGCCCGCATTACGAAGCCATCCGCGCCGAAGATCCGGAGGCCGCGCCGACCTTCTTCGAGCTGATCACGGCGGCGGCCTTCGTC
>RDYO01000063.1 GCA_004293385.1 Verrucomicrobiota bacterium | reverse complement strand
CGGAGTCGTTGTTGTAGACGGTGGTCACGCCGGTCTTGAAGGAGGAGTCATCGGAGATCTGGACGACGACGTTGAAGTAGACGCGGCGTTCGCGGTGGAAGTGCCAGACGGCGATGGCGCTGATCTCGGCCGACTTGGCGAGGTCGACCTGGACCCAGTGATGGCCACGGGGCAGTTCGACTTCGAAGCCTTCTTCGCCGCCCTTGTCGCCGTCGGTGACGTAGGAGAAGTCGCCGGCGGCGGCTTCGCGGGCGGAGGAGGTCACGTTGGCGCCCTTGGCGAGGTTGACGGCGGCGGCCGGGACCTTGGGCAGCTTGCGCGGAGAGGAAGAGACCGGCTCGAGGTTGTTGATCTTCACCGGGCGCGGCGTGCCGAGCGCGACGGACTTAGGCAGCTCGAGCGGGAGCTCCTTGTCCTGGGCCAGGACGAAGGCGGGGAGAGCAAGGAGGCAGAGAGCGAGGTGCTTCATGGGGATAAGGTTAAGACAACGAGAAGACCGACGGGTTTCAAGCCTTCGGGGCTTCCAAGGTGCGGACGCGGCGATGCTTGAGGGGGAAACGCAGGATGACGGTCGTACCGACGTCCGGGGTGCTCTGGATGTCCACCGTGCCGCCATGGGCCCGGAGGATGCGCAGGAGGATGAGCATGCCGATGCCGCCGCCGGAGGCTTTCGTGGTGTAATAGGCGTCGAAGACGCGCGTCAGCTTGTCGGCCGGGATGCCCACCCCGGTGTCGCGGATCGAAAGGACCACCCACTCGTCATCGGACGACAGCTTCACGTGGATGTCGCCGCCACGGTCCATGGCCTCGAGAGCGTTCTTCATCACGTTGAAGAGCGCCTGTTTGATCTGGTTACGGTCGCCGAGGATCAGCGGAAGTTCGCCGGGGACGTCCAACGAGACACGGACGCTGAGCTGCTCCATCTGTTCGCGCAGGAGCGCGGTGGCCTCGGCGACGACGGCGACGAGATCGGTGTCGGTGAGGTGCGGAGGCGTCTGGCGGACGGCCCCGAGGAAGTCGCGCACGATGCCGTCGAGTCGATTGATCTCGCCCTGGCAGACCTCGGCGGCCTTGCGGACCTTCTCCGCGGCCGGCGAATCGCCGAGCTTGGCGGCCTCGCGCTGGAGCAGCTGGAGGTGGATGCCGATCGCGTTGAGGGGATTACCGACCTCGTGGGCGACGCCGGCGGCGAGGGAGACGATGGAGTCGATGCGCTCGCTCTCGACGCGGTCCTCGGTCTGGACGCGCTCCTTGGTGACGTCGCTCAGGACGGCCACGCGGCGGCTACGCTCGGCGCCCTGCTGCTCGCCGACGCGGGCGAGGTGAAGGGTGAGAAGACGCGGCTCGGGGTAGCGGACTTCGAGTTCGCGGGTCAGTGCGCCGACGGTCTCGGGCAACTCAAGAGCCTGGGCGATGTCGGGCGAAAGCCGGCGGAGCTCGGCGCCGGCGACGTCGTCCGGATTGACGCCCAGGAGGCGCACCGCGGAGGCGTTGGCGTATTCGATGGCGCCGTCGTGCGAGAGCACGATCACGCCCTCGCGGAGCGTATCCAGCACCGTCTCCATGAGGTCGCGCTCGCGCTCGAGGCGACGGGCGAGGATGGCGAGGTTCTGGGCGTCGAGGTCGTCGATGCGGCCGAGGACGCGGTCAAGCGGGCTGAAACGACGTCGGGCCATGTCAGGGGGTCGGACGCGCCGCGACGAGGCGCGCGATCACGTCGATGAGCTGGCGGGCGACGACGGCCTTGGAGGCCGGACCGAGGACCTCGCGGAATCCGTTTCGTCCGAGCAGGATGAGTTTGTTCTCATCGGAGCCGAAGGCGCCTTCACGTCCGGCGACGGAGTTGGCGGCGATGAGGTCGAGACCCTTACGCTCGAGCTTGTCGAGGGCGTGGGCTTCCACGTTCTCGGTCTCAGCCGCGAAGCCGACGAGGAACTGGTCGGTGCGGCGTTCTTCGGCGAGGGCCGAGACGATGTCGGGCACCGGCTCGAGCTCGATCGTCATCCCCTGCCCGTCTTTCTTCAATTTCTGAGGCTCGGTCGTCTTCGGACGCCAGTCGCTGACGGCGGCGGTCATGATCAGCACGTCGCACGGACCGAACAACGCGTCCGCCTGACGATGCATCTCGGCGGCGGTCACGACCGGGTACACCATCACGCCCGCCGG
>RDYO01000062.1:2183-3329 GCA_004293385.1 Verrucomicrobiota bacterium | reverse complement strand
GCAGCGCATCATCAAGGACGGGGTGATCCCCCCCGAGGTCGTCTTCGGCGCCTCCCACTATCGGCCGGAGTTCGTGGGCGTCTCGGTACCCAAGGACGCCTACATCCATGTCTGCGGCACGGACCTCATCCGCGACCGCGACGGGCGCTACCTCGTCCTCGAAGATAATGGCCGCTGCCCTTCCGGCGTCTCGTACGTGCTCGAGAACCGCGCCGCGATGAAGCGCGTCTTCCCCCAGCTTTTCGGCGCCAGCGGCGTCCGGCCGGTCGACACCTACCCCGCCGACCTCCTCGCCACGCTCCGACACGTCGCCCCGCGCGAGAACCCGAACCCGAACGTGGTCCTGCTGACTCCGGGCGTCCATAACAGCGCCTACTTCGAGCACTCCTTCCTGGCCCGTCAGATGAGCATCGAGATCGTCGAGGGCCGCGACCTGATCGCGCTCGACGGGTTCGTCTACATGCGGACCACGCGGGGCCTGCGCCAGGTCGACGTCATCTATCGGCGCATCGACGACGACTTCCTAGACCCGCAGGTCTTCCGGAAGGATTCCTGCCTCGGCGTGCCGGGCCTGGTCGACGCCGTCCGGCGCGGCAACGTGGCCCTCGCCAACGCCATCGGCACGGGCGTGGCCGACGACAAGGTCACCTACGCCTACGTCCCGGACATGATCCGCTATTACCTCTGTCAGGAGCCGATCCTCGACCAGGTCCCGACCTACCTCGCCTGGCGCGACACCGATAAGAAATACATCCTCGATAACCTGCCCAAGCTCGTCGTGAAGGCCGCCAACGAAAGCGGCGGCTACGGCATGCTCATCGGCCCGGTCGCGACCCAGGCCCAGTTAGCCGAGTTCCACGACAAGGTCTCCCGCCACCCGCGTAACTATATCGCCCAGCCCGTGGTCAATTTCTCCCAGCACCCCACCCTCGTGGACGGGGGCCTCGAAGGACGGCACGTCGACCTCCGCCCCTTCGTGCTCTGGGGCGATACGGTCAAGGTGCTGCCCGGCGGCCTCACCCGCGTCGCCCTCACGCGGGGTTCGCTCGTGGTCAACTCGTCGCAAGGCGGCGGCAGCAAAGACACCTGGGTCCTCGCGGCCTGACCTACGCCGATGATGCTCTCAAGGGTCGCCGACCACCAATA
>RDYO01000062.1:0-2176 GCA_004293385.1 Verrucomicrobiota bacterium | reverse complement strand
TCGGAAGAGATGCTGCTCGATGACGAGACCCTGGGCCGGGGCAGCGCACAGGAATACTGGACGCCGGTCCTGGCGGCCACCGCGATGGAGGGCGCCTTTCGCTCCCTCTACCCGAACCCGCAGATCGGTGACGTCGCCCGCTTCCTGACCCTCGACCTCCGCAACCCCGACTCGATCCTCTCCTGCATCCGGCAGGCCCGGGAGAACGCCCGCTCGGTACGCGACAAGATCTCCGACGAGATGTGGTCCGAGATCAACGCGCTCAACCTCTTCGTGACCTCGCCTGAGGGGCTCGAACTCCTCGAACGGTTCCCGCAGGCCTACTACGAGAAGATCATCTCGTCCTCGATGCTCTTCGATGGCATCACCGACGCGACGCTCACCCGCGACGAAGGGTGGAACTTCCTGCAGCTGGGCCGTCTCCTCGAGCGGGCCGACATGACGAGTCGCTTTCTCGACATCCGCTCCCAGACACCGTCGGCCGCCGGAGATTCAGCCCTGGAATCCCTGCAATGGGGCGCGGTCCTACGCGCCTGCAGCGCCCATGCCGGCTACCGCCGCGTCCATGGCGGCGAAATCAGCGTCGAAGGGGTCGTCGACCTGCTCCTGTTCTCCAATGAGTTCCCCCGCTCGGTCCGCCACTGCATCCGCCGCGCCGATGAGGTCCTGCACGATATTTCCGGGACGCCGACGGGCCGTTATTCTAACCCCTGCGAGAAGATCACCGGCGCCCTGCTCGCCCGTCTGAGCTTCGCCGGGCCGCCGGAGGTGATGGCGAGGGGCCTCCATGCCTACATCGACGAACTGCAATTGCAGCTGAACGCGGCCGGACAGGCGGTCTTCGAAAGTTACGTGCTCCTGCCCGGCGAGGTGGATCGCCACTTCCCGCGCGGGGCCCGCCCGGAGTCACTCTCCGACTGGCAACGCGAACAGCAGCAGCAACAGCAGCAGTAAGGCGCGCCGCGACCATGAAGCTCCGCATCCTCCACCGTACCGAATACCGCTACGCCCTGCCCGTCCGCAACAATACCAACGAACTCCGCGTCACCCCGCTCACGAACCTTCGCCAGAAGCTCGGCCTACACCTGGTGCGCGTGCTGCCGGCCGTCCGGATGCGCCGCTATCCGGACCTCTATCGCAATCCGGTCCACCTCTTTGAGGTCGAGGAACCCCATAAAGAGCTCGTGATCGATGTCTCCAGCGTGGTCGAGACCCTCGCGACGCCCGTTTCGGCCATCCCGACCGACATTCCGCTGACGGCGGTGCGGGCCGAAGACGTGATCGAGAGTTTCCAGCCCTATCTCCTTTCCGACGGGCCCGTGCGCATCACGCCGGCGATCTGGAGAGCCGCGGTAGACGTCGAAAAAGACCGCGGTGACGTATTCTCGGTGATTATCGGACTGATGGACTACATCCATGCCACCTGCCGCTACGTGCCCGGGGCGACCCATATCGGCACGAATACCGAGGAATTCTTCGCGAAGCCCCAAGGGGTCTGCCAAGACTACGCCCATCTCTTGCTGGCCCTGTGCCGCTCCATCGGCATCCCGGCCCGTTATGTCTGCGGCTATGTCTACGATGCCAAGCGCGGGGACGTCATCGGCAGCCACGCCTCCCACGCCTGGTGCGAGGTCTGGCTGCCTGGCTACGGCTGGCTAGGGGTCGATCCGACGAACCGGAAGGTGATCCATGAAGCCTATGTGGCTTCGGCCGTGGGGCGTGATTATCGCGACGCCACCCCGGTCAGCGGCAGTTATTGGGGCGGTGGTGATCGCGAGATGCGGGTCACCGTGCACGTCGAAGCGAAATAAGCCGAATAATCGGGATACTCGGACAACAAAAAGGGCCCCGTTGCCGGGGCCCTTAGGTCAGCCTCTAATCCGAAGATTAGAAGTTGTAGCGGACGGAGACGGAGACGTCCTGGTCGAGGGCAGCGACGTCGCTGTCCTGGATCGAAACGGCAACCTGGTACTTCGAGCCGATGTTGTAGGCGAGCTCGTAGATGAAGGTATCCTTCTGGGTGGAGCCAGCGGACTGGGCGTAGACGAAGCGGGCTTCGAGGCCGGCGACGACTTCGTTCAGGGAGCGGCGGAGGATCACGCCGTAGGTGTCGTTCGAGGAGACGGCGACGGTGGCGTCGATGCCAGCGGCGACGTTCTTGAACAGGTAACCAACG
>RDYO01000092.1 GCA_004293385.1 Verrucomicrobiota bacterium | reverse complement strand
CCCCTGCGTGGAGCTTGGAGAGCATCGCATACTGGTCGTGGGGGATGAGTAGGATCATATGCTCATCCCGGCTGGCAGCGCATTCTTCGAGGCGTTGGAGGAGGGCCGGCAGGCCTTCGCCGGTCTTCGTGCTGACGAGTTTGGCGTCAGGGTAGGCCGCCAGGGCCTGGGCGCGTTCGACCTCGTCGCAGAGGTCCGCCTTGTTGAGGACCGTGATCACCGGACGATCCCCGGCGCCGATTTCGGTCAGCACCTGCAAGGTCGTCTCGGCATGCTTGTCGCGCTCGGGCGAGCCGAGGTCTATGACGTGCACGAGGAAGTCGGCCTGGACGGCTTCTTCGAGCGTGGCCTTGAACGCTTCGACGAGGCGGTGCGGCAGGCGACGCACGAAGCCGACGGTGTCGGTCAGGAGCAGCGCGCGGCCGGAGGGTAGGGCGAGGCGGCGGGTCGTCGGGTCGAGCGTCGCGAAGAGCTTGTTCGCGGCGAGCACCTCGGAGCCGGTGAGCTTGTTGAGCAGCGAGGACTTGCCGGCGTTGGTGTAGCCGACGATCGAGAAGGTCGGCAGCGGGACGCGTTTGCGCTGCTTGCGCTGCGTGGCGCGCTGGGCGACCACTTCGGCCAGGTCGCGGCGGACCTTGGCGATCTTGTCGCGGATCTTGCGCTGGTCCATCTCCAGCTGGGTCTCGCCGGCGTCGCGCTGCTGCGTACCACCGCCGCGCTGGCGGTCCAAGTGGGACCAGAGGCGCTTCAGGCGCGGCAGCATCTGCTGCAGGGCGGCGAGCTCGACCTGGAGCACGGCTTCGCGCGTCTTCGCGCGGGTGATGAAGATGTCCAGGATGATCTCCTGGCGGTCGATGGCGCGGAGCTTGGCGTCCTTCTCCCAGTTGCGCTGCTGGGCGGGCGTGAGCTCGTCGTCGAAGATGATCAGGCCGCATTCCTTGTCGCGGGCCAGCTGGGCGATCTCCTCGAGCTTGCCGGAGCCGACGAGCGTGCGCGGGTTCTCCTCGCGCAGCTTGGCGATGATGGCGCCGCGGATCTCGACGCCGACGTTGCTGACGAGTTCGTGCAGCTCGTCGAGCAGGAGCTGGGCCTCTTCTTCGGTGTCGTCCGGGCGCTGCAGGCCGACCAGGATCGCGCGGTTGGCGCGGGCGATGACCTCAGGGTCGAAAGGGTCGAGCGGCTTGTCTTTTTTATCTTCGGATTCGGACACGTGGCGGAATGAAAAGGGGAAGCCGACTTTGGCGACCGCGTCGGGGCAGGCGAGATAAGATTGTGGTAAGGCCGCCGGATGGTGGCCTTGGGTAGGGGCGGGACTACGTCACGCCCGGGCACGACGTAGTCGTGCCCCTACCTATCGTCCGCCATGCGGCGGACGTGCCACAAAAAGAAAGCGGCGGGTCGCCCCGCCGCTTGGTCTCGCCTCCGGCCCTCCGGTCAACGGGTCAACTTGTCCTCGAAGTCTTACTGGCCGAATTCCACCCAGTCGATGTTCATGAGGCCGCCGCTCTTCTTGGGGTGGGTCAGGACGAGGTAGACGTCATGGCGGCCGGGCGTGGGCGTGAGCTTGGCCTTGTTCTCCTTGAACTTACCCCAGTCGCCGGTGTGGGCGATGTCGACGGTCGCGACGATCGGACCGGTCGGAGAGTCCAGGCGGACTTCGATCTGGCTGTCCTTGGCGCCGCCGCCGGCGGACGCGTTGATCTTGATGGCCTTGGTGTCGGCCAGGTTCAGGCCGGCGAATTTCAGCGTGGCGCCGTGCTGGGTCGAGCCGACGGCCTTGCCGGTGTTCTTGCCGCCGGTGATCTCGGCCGATTCGGCTTCGAGCTTCCGATGGCGCAGGCGCACGGTCGCCTTGCCGCTGAGCGCCCCGGCGACGCCGGCGCCGGCGTCGGTGTAGATCGCTTCAAGCAGGAGCGTGCCCGGCTTGTTGTCCTTGGGCGCGGTCAGCTGGCCTTCGAGGCCGCGGGTGAGGGTCGGGCCGCCTTTGCCTTTCTCCAGGGCGAGCATCCAGCGGAGCATGATGGCGACTTCGTCTTCGGTGTGCTGCGGGTGGGCGAGCATCGGGATCTGGCCCCAGACGCCGCTGCCGCCGAGGCGGACTTTCTTGTTCAGGAGATCGTCGGCGCCGGGCTGCTTGCGATACTTGTCGGCGATGGCGACGAAGGACGGACCGACCAGCTGGGTCTCGACGGCGTGGCAGTTGAAGCAGTCGCTCTGGCGCATGAGGGACAGGCCGGGGTCGACCGCGACGGCCTTGCCGTCGGCGGGGAGGAAGGCTGAGGTCACGAGCATGCGGGCGCCGAACTCGGCGGCCTTGGCTTCGGAGGAACCGTCCTCGACGTCCTGCGCGGCGACCTTGAAGGAGATCGGCTTGCCGGGGCTGAAGAAGTCGCCGCTCTGCGGAGAGAGGAAGCGGACCTCCGGAAGGGTGTTGCCGACGACGACGGGAAGAGAGCGCGTCGCGGTGCCGCCCTGGCCGTCGGTCACGGTGAGTTCGACGTTGAAGTTGCCGGCGGTCTCGAGGGAGACGGCGAGCTCTTCGCCTTCGCCGAGCTTCTTGTCGCCGGGCTGGAGCTTCCAGGCGTAGCTGAGCTTGCCGCCGTCGAGGTCGCGCGAGCCCTTGGCGGAGAGCGTCGTCTTAAGCGGCGCGGCGCCGGCGGGAGTCGACACGGCGAGCTTGGCGATGGGCTGCAGGTTGCCGCGGACGTAGGAGATCTTGAGCAGCGCGGAGTCCGGGTTGACGCCCCAGGTGTCGCCGTAATCGAGCAGGTAGAGGCAGCCGTCCGGACCGAAGGTCGCGTCGACCGGGCGGCGGATGATCGTCGCGCCGTTGTCGATGAGGGCCTGCTGCTTCTTGCGCTGCTCGTCGGTGTTCGCGGTCACGAAGGCCGTGGGCGCGAAGGCTTCCAGTCCCTTGAGGTCGGAGTTCGCGTCGAGGCGCGCCCACTTGATGAACGGACGCTGCCAATCCCAGAAGAGCAGGGAGCGGTCGAAGTGCTTCGGGAAGCCGTTGGTCTTCTCGTAGGACTCCTGCCAGTAGAAGACCGGGCCCGCGCAGGCGGTGCGGCCGCCTTCGCCGAGCTCGGGCCACTGTTCGGAGGCCGCGTACGGCCAGTAGATGAAGGCCGGGACGGCGGGCGGAAGCTCGACGAGGCCGGTGTTGTTGCGGCTCTTGTTCAGCGGGGCCTTCGGGTCGAAGAGCGCGCCGACCTTCTCGGTCGCGTAGTCATATTCCGCGTAGGGGAAGTTGTTGCCGACGAAGAGCGGGTAGCCGTGGTTGCCGGCTTTCTTCGCCTGGTTGATCTCGTCGTACCCGCGGGAGCCGCGGGGGCCGTCGACGCGGGCGTCCGGGCCGACTTCACCCCAGTAGACGTAGCCGGTCTTAGGATCGATGCTCAGGCGCCACGGGTTGCGCGTGCCCATCGCGAAGATCTCAGGGCGGGTCTTCGGCGTGCCGGGCTTGAAGAGGTTGCCTTCCGGGATGCTGTAGGTCGCGTCGTCGTTCACGCGGATGCGGTTCACCTTGCCGACGAGGGTGTTGGTGTTGGCCGAGGTGCGCTGGCCGTCCCACGGCTCCTTGCCGGGACGCTGGTCGAGCGGAGCGTAGCCCTTGCTGTCGCCGAAGGGGCTGGTGTTGTCGCCGGTTGAGAAATACAGGCAGCCGTCCGGACCGAACTTCAAGGTCGCGCCGTGGTGGCAGCACTGCAGGCGCTGCTCTTCATACTTCAGGATCAGCTTCTCGCTGCCGGCGACGAGCTGGTCGTCCTTGATCTGGAAGCGCGAGAGATACTGGCCGTCGAAACCGACGGGCGAGTAGATCAGGTAGATCCAACCGTTCTGCGCGAACTTCGGGTCGAGCGCGAAGGCGAGGAAGCCGTTCTCCTGGGTCTTGAAGATCTCCATCTCGGCCACGAGCTTCGCCCGCTTCGTCTTCGGATCGTAGACCTTGAGGGCGCCGCCATACTCGTTGAACCAGAGGCGGCCGTCGGGGGCGAACTCGAGGTGCATCGGCTGCGGGAGTCCGGTGAGCAGCGTTTCGGTCTGGAAGCGGACATCCTCGGGCAGGGCGTCGGCCGCGCGGGCGACCGGCGAGGCGGCCAGGAGGGCGGCGCCAAGGAGGGAAAGGAGGCGGACGGGATTATAAGCCATGGGAGGGTGACCTTGGGGGACGGTGGGGGTTCCCGCAGGGTTGGGAAAAGGGGCGGGAGGGCAAGTGGGGAGCGGATTCAAAGCGAGTATCGAGTATGGAGTATTGAGTATAGGGGGTATGAACGGCCGACGAATGGGGTAGGGGTGGGGGTAGGGGTAGGAATTACCTAGAAACAAAACGTCCGCCGGAAGGCGGACGTCGTGAGGGGGTGTATGTCGTCAGTTAGATCAACCCGAGCTGCATCTTGCCGTCCTCGGAGATCATGGTCTGGGTCCAAGGCGGATCCCAGACGATGTCGACGCGGGCCTGGTTGATGCCCGGGACGCCGAGCACGCGATTCCGCGCGTCTTCGGCGATGACGGGGCCCATGCCGCAACCGGGGGCGGTGAGCGTCATGGCGACGACCACGCTGTGGCGGTCGGGCGAATTCTCCAGGGGCTCGACCTTGAGCGAGTAGACCAGTCCGAGGTCGACGATGTTCACGGGGATCTCCGGGTCGAAGACCTTCTTGAGGCTTTCCCAGACGGCTTCGTCCGAAGGCTTGCCCGTGTGGCCGGGGTGTTCGGCCGTGCCGACGGAACCATAGGCGTCGGTCTTGCCTTCGTTCTCCGTGGCGTCGGTCGGCACCTGCTCGCCGAGCGCGTCGGCGTCGGAGCCCTTGATGCGGAACATGCCCGTGTCGCAGACGACGGTGAAGTTGCCGCCGAGACGGTGGGTGATGGTCACCTTGGTGCCCGCGGGGAGCACGGCGGGTTCGCCGGCGGGGATGACCGTGGCCTGCACGTCGCGCGCGAGGACGCGGTCGTGGGGGCTGGGCGTGTGGCGCTGGCCGGTGGTGTCTTCGCTCATGTTCAGGCTTGGTGGAATTTGAGGCGGAGCATCTCGCGCACCGCGGCGCTGGCCTCTTCGTGGCCGACCTTCGCGAGGACTTCCTCGAGGAAGCCCTGGGCGAGCAGCTCCTGGGCGACGGCGAGCGGGATGCCGCGGGCGCGCAGGTAGAAGAGCTCGGCGGGGTCGATCTGGCCGGTCGTCGCGCCGTGCGAGCACTTCACGTCGTTGGCTTCGATCTCCAGGCCCGGGAGCGAGTCCGCTTCGGCGTCCGGCGAGAGCAGGAGGTTGCGGTTGGTCTGGTAGGCGTCGGTGCGCTGGGCGTCCGGGGCGACCTTGATGAGGCCCGAGAAGATCGTGCGCGCCTTGCCGAGCAGGGCGTTCTTGAAGAGCAGGTCCGACTTCGCGTGGCCGGCGGCGTGGATCTGCAGGGTGCGCTGGTCGAATTCCTGTTCGCCCGTCGCGACCGAGATGCCGAAGAGGCTGACGTTGGCGCCGGGTCCGTCGATGCGTACGCAGTTCTCGAGACGCGCGCGACGGGAGCCGACCGCGGCGTTGACGGAGCTGATGACCGCGTCGCGTCCGCCGCAGGTGTTGTCGATCTGGAAGGACTGCGTGGCGGAACCCCAGGCCTGCACGGCGAGGCGGCGGACCTGCGAACCCGTGCCGGCATGGATGTCGGCGGCGGAGATCGCGAGGGCGCGCTGGTCGGCCTTGGCGGAGAGGTGGAAGTCGTGGATGTCGGCCACGGCGCGCTCGCCGGCGATGATGAGCGCGTGCGGGAAGACCGCGACGCCGTCGGTGAGCGTCCAGGTGACCGAGACGAAGGGCTGCTTCACCTCGACGCCCTTGGGGACGTGGAGGACGTAGCCGGCGCGGAGCCACGCACGGTGGAGAGCGGCGAACTTGTCGCCGCCGAGGAGCACGGGGTGCTTCAGGAGGTGTTCCTGGAGCAGGGCGGGGCGGTTGCGGACGGCGTCCTCGAGCGACTCGAAGACCACGCCTTGGGCGACGAGCTCGGCGGAGAGCGTCGGCTTCAGCACGCAATGTCCGTCGACGTGGACGATGAGGCCCGCGGAGTCGGAGATCAGGCGCGAGCGCGCGACGAGGTCGGCGGTCTGGGCCGCGGTCGGGGCCGGCGCGGGGGCGTAACCCTCGAGCGAGAGCGTGCGGGCGTCGGAGAAGCGCCACTTCTCGTTGTCGCGCGTGGGCATCGGCAGCGACTGGAACGTATGCCAGCCCTGCTGACGCAGGACGGCGAACCAGTCCTGCGCGCGGAACTGCGCGGTCTCGGCGGACTGCAGCGCGACGTCGAGGACGCCGGCGGGGGCGGAGGCGACGGCGCTCATCCGACGGACCCTTCCATCTGCAGTTCGATGAGGCGCTTCAGCTCGACGGAGTATTCCATCGGGAATTCCTTCACCAGGTCGTTGACGAAGCCGTTCACGGCCAGGGACATCGCTTCGCCTTCGGACAGGCCGCGCTGCATCATGTAGAAGATCTGCTCGGCCGAGACCTTGGAGACGCTCGCCTCGTGCTGGACCGAGTTCTTGCGGCCGCGGACGGAGATCGCCGGGTAGGTGTCGGTGCGGCTGTGCTCGTTGATGAGCAAGGCGTCGCACTCGGTGTTGTTGCGGCAGTTCTGCAGGGTCTTCGGGATGTGGACCAGGCCGCGGTAGGTGGAGCGGCCTTCGCCCACGGAGATGGACTTCGCGATGATGTTCGAGGTCGTGTCATCGGCCGCGTGGATCATCTTCGCGCCGGTGTCCTGGTGCTGGCCGTCGTTGGCCAGGGCGATCGAGAGGACCTCGCCGCGGGCGCGCTTGCCGCGCAGGACCACGCCGGGGTACTTCATCGTGAGGCGGGAACCGATGTTGCAGTCGATCCAGCGCACTTCGGCGTCCTCTTCGGCCACGCCGCGCTTCGTCACGAGGTTGAAGACGTTGGCGGACCAGTTCTGGACGGTGATGTACTGGATCTTCGCGCCCTTGAGGGCGACGAGTTCGACGACCGCGGAGTGCAGGGTGGCCGTCTCGAACTTGGGGGCGGTGCAGCCTTCCATGTAGGTGACCTCCGAGCCTTCGTCGGCGATGATGAGCGTGCGCTCGAACTGGCCGAAGTTCTCGGCGTTGATGCGGAAGTAGGCCTGCAGGGGCTGGGCCACCTTCACGCCCTTGGGGATGTAGATGAACGAGCCGCCGGAGAAGACCGCGGAGTTGAGAGCGGCGAACTTGTTGTCGCCGATCGGGATGACCTTGCCGAACCACTTGCGGAAGATCTCCGGGTGGTCACGCAGGCCTTCGGTCGGGCCGCAGAAGATGACGCCCTGTTTCTCGAGCTCTTCCTTCATGCGGGAGTAGACGGCTTCGGAGTCGAACTGGGCTTCGACGCCGGCGAGGAACTTACGCTCCGACTCCGGGATGCCGAGGCGTTCGAAGGTCTCCTTCACGTCGTCGGGGACTTCCTCCCACGTGCGGACGGGCTTCTGGCCTTTGGAGAGGTAGTAGCGGATGTCCTCGAACTTGATGTTCTCGAGGTCGGCCGTGGCCCAGTGCGTGGGCATCGGCATGTCCTGGAAGACCTTGAGGGACTTCTGGCGGAACTCGCGGATCCACTCCTCCTCGCCCTTGACCTTGGCGATGTAGTCGATGGTCGAGGCGGTGAGGCCGATGCCCGCGTCGAACGCGTAGTTCTCCTCGTATTTGAAGTCGCCCTTCGAGCGATCGACTTCGATCGCTTCGCGCTGGGCCAGGTTGTCGTCGATGTCGGCCATGTTCTTAGGCTTTGGCGAGGTCCTGCTTCACCCAGTCGTAGCCCTTCTCCTCGAGTTCGAGGGCGAGCTCCTTGCCGCCGCTGTGGACGATCCGGCCGTCCCACATGATGTGGACGCGGTCGGGGACGATGTACTCGAGCAGGCGCTGGTAGTGGGTGATGACGAGGAAGCCGGTGTCCGGGCCGCGCATGGCGTTGACGCCTTCGGAGACGATGCGGAGCGCGTCGATGTCGAGGCCGGAGTCGGTCTCGTCGAGGACGGCGTACTTCGGCTTGAGCATCATCAGCTGGAGGATCTCGCAGCGCTTCTTCTCGCCGCCGGAGAAGCCTTCGTTGACGAAGCGGGAGGTGAACTTCCGGTCCATCTTGAGGGCGTCCATCTTGGCGTAGAGCTCGGCGTAGTAGGCCTTGGCGTCGAAGGGCGCGCCCTTGGCCTGGCGGGCGACGAGCGCGGCGCGGATGAAGTTGGCGATGGTGACGCCGGGGATCTCGCTCGGGTACTGGAAGGCGAGGAAGAGGCCGGCGCGGGCGACGACGTCAGGCTCCAGGCCGATGATCTGTTCGCCGTCGAGGAAGGCTTCGCCGGACTGCACGGAGTAGTCGGGGTGGCCGGCGAGGACCTTGGAGAGGGTGCTCTTGCCGGTGCCGTTGGGCCCCATGATGGCGTGCACTTCGCCCTTCGGGACCGTGAGGGAGAAATCCTTCAGGATCGGGCGGTCGCCGATGGAGGCGTTGAGGTTCTTGATGACGAGCGAGTCGGACATGGTGGAGGGAAGGTCTTAGTTGGAGGTCTGTTCGCCGGACTGAGCGCGGCCGTGGAAGCTGATCTCGATGACTTCGGAATCGAAGCCAGGCGGGAGAATCGAGCGGAGGCTCTTCAGGACTTCGGGCGGGAGCTCGATGTCGTGGACGCGGCCGGTGGCCTTGTCGCGGAAGTGCGCATGCGGGGCCAGGTTGGGGCAGTAGCGGGTGGATTCGCGCTCGTGGTTGACCTGGCGGACGAGTCCGCAGCCGACGAAGGTTTCGAGGCAGTTGTAGACGGTGGCCAAGGACAGGCCCGGCATGACCTCACGGGCGCGATTGAAGACCTCGTCGACCGTGGGGTGGTCGCGCTGGGCGAGGAGGACGGTGAAGACGGCTTCGCGCTGGGGGGTGACCTTCTGGCCGCTCTTGACGAGGGCTTCCTGCAGGTGCTCCCGATCGTGCTCAGTGAGATTTTGAATCATTCTAACTCCCAAGACAGTTAGAATGAGTCTAATCCGCAAGAAGAAAGGGGTTAAACTTAGGGATAAGGGTAGGGGTGGGGGTAGGGGTAGGCAAAATCGAGGGTGTGTATTCCTACCCCTACCCCCCCCCCTACCCCTTAAATCTCAATTAAACCCCTGCGTCTCTTCGCCCCCGGTCTGCTCGTCCAGCTTTCGCTGGGCGTCGAGGCGGGCGAGTTCGTCGGCCACGGCCTTGATGCGCTGATCCTGGGAGAGGCATTCCAGCAAGGCGCGGCGGGTGTCGGGGTCGGCCACGAGGTGTCCGGCGGCGGCGTCGGCCAAGGCGCCGGGTTGGTTGGCCAGGCTGCGCAGGCGCTGCATGAGCGGGGCGGCTTCTTCACCGAGTTCGGCGACGATGTTCTCGGCGAAGGCGAGCACGCGCGCGATGTCCCGCGTGCAGCCGGCGAGGTCGGTCGAGGCTTCGTCGACGACCGGCGCGATTTCGAGCTGCGGGTAAGGCGTCTTGCGCTTCACCTTGATGACCCGCGCGCGTCGCAGGCCTTCGAGGACGATGTGCGAGGTGCCATCCTCGAGTTCGACGTGGCCGACGATGCGGCCCACGCACGTGAAGGGGCAGGGCGGTTCATCGTTGTCCGGCGAGAGGCTGTCTTCGTCCAGCTGCGAGATCGCGAACATGCGGCTGCCGGCGAGGGTCTCCTTCAGCATCTTGCGGTAGCGCGGCTCGAAGATGCGCAACGGCATGAGCTGCTGCGGGAGGAAGACGCAGTTGCCCAAGGTCATGACGGGGACGACGACGGTGGGAACCATGCGATTTAGGGTGAAGGTAATCGGGGGAAAGGCAAATGGGCTGAGAAGGGGTAGGGGCAGGGGTAGGGGTGGGGAGTGATGTCCGACTTGGTTTGTTAGGGTTGAGAAAATGTCGTGGGTAGGCGCAGCTGATGGCTACGGTCGGCGTTGGGATATCAACTCAACAGCCCTTGCCAGGGTGCGCATTTGGCTGCATTCAATTCACATGACCTCACCCCAGGTTTCACAGGTTAATGATAAGCCGGATTACACTAAGGTCCGCGGGTGGCTCTTGGTTTTTGGCGTTTTTGCCGGTTATCAATTTCTGTCCGGCGCCGCGTCGCTTCTTTTCCCGCCGGATACCCAGCACGATTTGACGCAACGCCTTCCCGCTGAAGCCGCGAAAGTCTACGCCGTGACCCAACATTTCGCCTATGTCATGGTGCCGGTTTATCTCGCGCAGTGCGTCGCCATCTTTCGCCGCCTCCGCATGGGGCGGACGCTTTCACTGGTGGCTAACTTATTGGTGATGCTCCATGGTCTGGCTTGGCTGCCTTTCATGGGCGACTTGGTCGAGGCGACCAAGCCCGCATCCTTGTCGAGCGGCATACAGCCGGCCAACATGGTTGTCCTGGCCTATGTGGCCGTCTTCGTCTCGCTTGCTTCCTCTGTCCTCGCTGTCCTCTACTTCTTGCGTTCGGAGCGCGTGAAACAGACGTTAGTCAACTGAAGCAGGCCGTCTGAGCCCATCCCGCTGAACAGAAAGCTGTTCCCCGGTTGCGCATTCCAACCGCCAACCGCTAACCGCAAGCCGCTATCACCTATCTTCCGCCGTGGTCACTGCCACTGATCCAGGAAGAGCTTCTTCGGGTCCGGGCTGTCGGATTCCGCGAAGTAGACCGCCATGCGTAAGGACGGGAGAAAGTGCGCGGGGAGCTTCGCCTTGTTGCGC
>RDYO01000091.1 GCA_004293385.1 Verrucomicrobiota bacterium | reverse complement strand
ACCTCGTTCGCCAACCTCGTGTACCAGGTGGCCTTCACCGGCATGGAGAACACCATCGTCTTCCTGACCCTGGCGTTGTTCGCTTACAGCCCCCGCGACAACGCCTGGCTCTTCCTGTTCAACGGCGCCTGCATGATATTCGCGCAGGGTCTCGCCCGCCAGCTCGTGAAGCGACTGGGTCAGCGCAAGGTCGTGATGCTCGGCATGCTCATCGCGGCGGTCGCCTTCGTCTGGGTCGCGTTGATCCCGCCGACTCTCGCTGCAGAGGGCTCGGGCGCGAAGACTTCCTTCTACCTCGGCCTCGGCCTGATCTCCTTCGCGACCGGCCTGATCCTGCCCAGCGTTTCGGCCTTGGTCTCGCTTTACTCCGACGCCTCGGAGCAGGGACGTAACCTCGGCATCCTGCGGTCCGCCGGCTCGCTCGCCCGTGTGATCGGTCCGGTGACCGCGGCGCTGCTCTATTTCCACTTCGGCTCCCACTTCTGGGTCTACCTCGGCGGTGCGCTGCTGATGCTGCCGGCGATCTGGATCGTCCGCGGCCTGCCGGATCCGTCCTCGGAAGCAACTTCGGCCTAAGCCGGCGACAGGCTGCGGCCGAGCGCGTCGCCGCCGCGGAGCGTGTGCATCAGCGAGATGCCGCCGCGGAAGGCGCCATGGAAATGGAGCCCGGGATGGGCGGCTTCGGCTTGGGCCAACGCGGCTTCCCTCCGCGGCTGGCCGGCGTCGTATTGAGGGATGGCCCTTTCCCAGCGCTGGATCCATTCGCGTGCCGGCGCCTTCTTGATGCCGAGCGTCGCGGCGAGTTCGTCGTCGACCAAGCGGCGGAGCGCTTCGTCCGGTAGACGCGCGAGCTCCGGTCGGCGGTCGCCGCCGATGAAGCAGCAGAGCAGCACGTGACCTTCGGGGGCGCGTCCCGGCAGCACGGAAGAAGGGAACAGGCAGCCGAGCACGTCGCGTCCTTCGCCGCCCGGGGTCAGGTAACCGAACCCGTCGAGGGGATGCGGGACGTCTTCGCGCGCGTAGCCGCGGGCGACGACGGTCACCGGCGGTACTTTCGTGTTCTCCCAATCCCGGAGGAACGGCGTGACGGTTTCGTCGAAGGGCAGGGAGCCCCAATGCCAGCAGGGCGCGGTGACCACCAGATGCTTCGCGGAGACGCCTTCGTCTGCGCCGTCCGGACCGCGCCAGGCGACGTTCCAGCCGCGTGCGTCGCGACGGAGCGACGTCGTCACGACTCCGAGCCGGAGGTCTTCCGCGGGCAGGCGCGAAGCCATTGCCTCGGCCAGCTGGCGCATGCCTCCGGGAAAACCGACGACCGTGCGTTTCGTCTTCGGTCCGCGGCGCAGGCCGTTGAGCACCGAGCCGTATGTCTGTTCGAGCGCATGGATGCGCGGGAAGCAGCTGGCCATCACCAGGCGGGCCGGGTCACCCGCGTGCACGCCGGAGACGATCGGATCTATGAGCATCGCGGCGGCCTCGGCGCCGAAGCGACGCGTGGCGAATTCGACGACCGTCTCGCCGGAGTGGCCGCCCTTCGCGCGGAAGGGCTCGGAGAGCAGGCGTAGCTTGCCGCTCCAAGTGAGCAGCTTGCTGGTCAGCAGGGTGAGGGGGCTCGGGCCGAGGCCGTGGAGTTCGCCGCGGGCGAAGATGTAGCGTCGGGCCGCCCGCATGTCGGCGGACTGCATGACCTCGCCGAGCCCGTAAGCGGCCATCAAGGCCTCGTCTTCGGCCCCTTCGAGTTGCAGGGTGTTGGGGCCGGTCTCGACGATCCAGCCCTCGTCCAGGTGGGTCCGGATCGAGCCGCCGACGCGGGCGGCCGGTTCGAGGACCTTGACCTTCGCCCCGGCACGGAGCATCGCATGGGCCACGGCCAGGCCGGCCGGCCCGGCTCCGAGGATGACTGCGTCGTAGCCCATGCGTTATATTCGGGCGAGAAGCCTGAGGTTGGCAACCCTGCGTCGTTCGGGCTGTCTGGAAAGCATGAGGTCGTTCTTCATCCTGCTCCTGCCCCTGGCCTGCTTGGCGGACACCGTCACCATGAAGGACGGCACTTTCCTCAAAGGGCGCATCGAACGGATCGTCGACGGCGTGATGGAGTTCCGCGCTCCATCACTGGGCAATGCGAACCTGCTGCGGCTGGAGCTCGGGCAGGTCGAATCTTTCGTCACCGACGAATCCGTGCGCGTGAGCGCGGGTGGCGTCGTCTCGGACGGTATCGCCTCCGCGGCGGGCGGCCGGGTCGTCACGCGCGGCGGCCGCGAGACCAATACGCTCGACCAGGCTGTCGAGCTCTGGAGGGAGCCTTCGCAACGTCCGTCCGAGTCCGGCGATAGGCGTCAATGGGTCACGCAGGCGGACGCGGATCTCTCCGGCCGTAGCGGCGTCGTGGCCGGATCGGGTTTCAGCACGGGCTTTTCCGCGAAGGGCGTGACCAAGGCGGACACCTTGCTCGGCGGCGTGCGCTTCATGCGGGCCGAGGCTCAGGACCGGATCTCGGCGGATGACCTCCATGTGACCTTTTCGTACGAGACCAATCCGACGAACGTCCTCTTCTGGTATCTCCGTACCGACACCGGCTTCGACAACGCCCGCCGGATCGACTTCTTCTCCGTCAACGCCGTCGGCCTCGGTTTCCGTCTTTTCACCGACGCCAAGGGTAAGCTCGATGCGCGGGCCGGCTTGGGTCACCGCCTCGAGATTTTCGATGACACCTTCGAGCCCAACCGCGCGGCGCCCTCGGGTGACTTCGGGCTGATCTTCACCCGTGAACTCGGCTGGGCGGCCTGGGAAACCTCCTTGGATTTCGTCCCGTCCTTCCAGGTCACCGGTGACTACTTCGTCCGACACGAAAGCAGCCTGAATCTCCTCCGCAGCGCTGGCCCGCTGTCCTTGCGGGTCGGCCTATCCAACAATTTCCGCTCCAAGCCCCTGCCGACGCAGGTCAAGACCGACACCGCCTACTTCCTCCGGACGACCTATGTCTGGAAGTGAGCAGGGTGGGTTTGCCTAAAAATAAGCACAATTGCCCAAAAAGACACAAAACCCCGTGTGAATGGTTACCTATTGAACCGTGGCACACGGGGTGCTTTCAATTTGTTCGTAATTAGTCACCTTTCCAATCCCCCAATCCATGAGCACCAACCCAGCCCGTCGCAACGCCATCGAAGCGATTGCCTCCCAGCCTCGCCTTCAGGGCAGCTTCGACTTCCGCAATGAGAAGATCGACCTGATCTACGGCCAGAATGTCTTCTCCCTCGATAAGATGGAGAAGCGCCTCCCGAAGGACGTCTTCAAGTCCCTCAAGGCGAACATCGAGTCTGGTGCCAAGCTCGACGCTGCCGCGGCCGACGTCGTCGCCGCCGCCATCAAGGATTGGGCTCTCGAGCGCGGCGCCACGCACTACGCGCACGTGTTCTACCCGCTCACCGGTTTCACCGCCGAGAAGCATGACACCTTCTTCGAGCCCAGCGGCAACGGCACGCTCGCCCAGTTCTCCGGCAAGGCGCTGATCCAGGCCGAGCCCGACGCCTCCTCGTTCCCGAACGGCGGCCTCCGCTCCACCTTCGAAGCCCGTGGTTACACCGCCTGGGACGTCACCTCCCCGGCTTACATCTTCGACACCGAGAACGGCTCCACGCTCTGCATCCCGACCGCGTTCGTCTCCTGGAAGGGCGAAGCCCTCGACAAGAAGACCCCGCTGCTCCGTTCCATGGCCGCCGTGAACAAGGCCGCCACGCGCGTCCTCGCCCTCTTCGGCAAGAAGCACGGCTACATCTCCGCTTCGTGCGGCCCTGAGCAGGAGTACTTCCTGATCGACTCCCGCCTCTTCCACCTCCGTCCCGACCTCTACACCTGCGGTCGCTCCCTCTTCGGCGCCAAGCCGGCCAAGGGCCAGGAGTTCGAAGACCAGTACTTCGGCACCATCCCTGACCGCGTGCTCGCCTGCATGATGGAAACCGAGCGCGAGTGCTTCAAGCTCGGTATCCCGATCAAGACCCGCCACAACGAAGTCGCTCCGGCCCAGTACGAAGTGGCCCCGATCTACGAATCCGCCAACGTCGCGCACGACCACCAGATGCTCACGATGACGCTGCTCCGCCGCGTCGCCGCCAAGCATGGTTTCGTCTGCCTCCTCGCCGAGAAGCCCTTCGCGGGCGTCAACGGTTCCGGCAAGCACGTCAACTGGTCCATCGGTGGCGCCGGCGTCGGCAACCTCCTCGAGCCGGGCCACAACCCGCACGAGAACGCCCAGTTCCTCACCTTCTGCTCCGCCGTGATCCGCGCCGTCGACCTCCACCAGGGTCTCCTCCGCGCTTCCGTCGCCTCGGCCGGTAACGACCACCGCCTCGGCGCCAACGAAGCGCCGCCCGCCATCATCTCGATCTACCTGGGCGACATGCTCAACGAAGTCATCGAGCAGGTGAAGAAGAGCGGTTCCGCTTCCAGCTCCCGCAAGGGCGGTCACATGACCCTCGGCGTCGACACGCTCCCGATCCTCCCGAAGGACGCCGGCGACCGTAATCGTACCAGCCCGTTCGCCTTCACCGGCAACAAGTTCGAGTTCCGCGCCGTCGGTTCCGCCTTCTCGGTGGCCGGCCCCCTGACCGTGCTCAACACGATCATGGCCGACTCGCTCGACAAGCTCGCCGACGAACTCGCCGCCGCCCTCAAGAAGAACTCCGACTTCAACTCCGCGCTCCAGAGCGTCCTCAAGGACATCCTCACCAAGCACGGCCGGATCATCTTCAACGGCAACGGTTACTCCGAAGAGTGGCACAAGGAAGCCGCCAAGCGCGGTCTCAAGAACCTCCGCACGACCCCCGACGCGCTCCCTGAGATCGTCGCCAAGTCGTCGATCGACGTCTTCGAGCGCCAGGGCGTCCTCTCCAAGGCCGAACTCGAGTCCCGCGAAGAGATCTACACGCACTCCTACGTGCTCGCGATCAACACCGAGTCGAAGCTCGTGGCCGAAATCGCCAAGACCCTGCTGCTCCCGGCCGCCCTCAAGTACGCCGCTGACCTGACCCCGGTCGAAAAGACCAAGTCCGGTGGCAAGCTCCGCAAGGAAGTCGTGGCTCTCGCCGACCAGCTCTCCGCTGCCATCGACGCCCTCGACGCCGCCCGCGACGTCAGCAAGTCCGACACGCACGCCCAGGCCAAGCACTCCTGCGACAAGGTCCTCCCGGCCATGCTCAAGGTCCGCGCCGCCGCCGACGCCCTCGAAGAGATCGTCGCCGACGAATACTGGCCGCTGCCGTCCTACCAGGAACTGCTGTTCCTCCGCTAAGCCTCAACCGGCTTTGCCGAGACCAAGGGCCGAACCTCCGGGTTCGGCCCTTTTTGTTGCCCGGCCTGTTCGGCGCGTCCCCCAAAGCAGAAGGCCCGTCGCGATGACGGGCCTTCGGGTGCTTGGACTAGGACGGACGCTTAGACGTTATCCCACTTCTTGCGCAGGTAGGCGCTGAAGTTCTTGACCTTCTTCTTGCGGCGACGGCGTTCGGCCGGCTTCTCGAAGCCTCGCTTGGCGCGGGCGTCCTTGATGATGCCCTCGCGGTCGATCTTCTTCTTGAGGCGGCGGAGAGCCTTGTCGACGGTCTCGCCTTTGCGAATCTTGATTTCTACGGACATGTGAGCGTTTGGAGGGTCGAAAGAACAAGGGGGGAGGGCGTTCGTCAACCCCGAATGCTCGGGTATTCGCAGCCGTGAATAAGTGGGCCTCCCAGAGGGCACTAGACTCTTGCGGCGGGGGTAGGGCAGGGCAATCGTGCGGTTCACCCCCCGATGTACCTCAAGGAAATCGTCGCCAACGGATTCAAAAGCTTCGCCGACCGGACCCGTATCGAGCTCCGTCCCGGGGTCACGGCCGTGGTCGGACCCAATGGCTGCGGTAAGTCCAACATCGTCGACGCGATCCGCTGGGTCCTGGGCGAGCAGTCCGCCAAGTCCCTGCGCGCCCCGGCGATGCAGGACGTCATCTTCGCCGGTACCGACCGTCGTAAGCCCCTCCCTCAGTGCGAGGTCGAGCTGATCTTCGCCGACTGCGAGAAGGAGCTGGGCACCGCCTTCGCCGAAGTCTCGGTGATGCGCCGCCTCCATCGCGAGGGCGCCAGCGACTACTTCATCAACGGCAAGCCTTCGCGCCTGAAGGACATCCAGCGCCTCTTCATGGACACCGGCATCGGCCGCATGTCCTACTCGTTCATGGTGCAGGGCCAGATCGACCAGATCCTGTCCGCCAATCCCGCCGAGCGCCGCTACCTCTTCGAAGAAGCCGCCGGTATCACCCGTTACAAGGCCCAGCGTCGTGAGGCGCTGAACAAGCTCAGCGGCGTCGACGCCAACCTCGCGCGCATCACCGACGTGGTGAGCGAAGTCGGCCGCCAGATCGCTTCCCTCCGCCGTCAGGCCGCCAAGGCGTTGCGCTACCGCCGCCTGCGCCACCGTTTCACGCACCTCGACCTCGCCTGGCACGCCAAGCAGTTCGGCGACCGCCGCGCCCAGGTCGCGACGCTAGAGACCGATGCGACCGCCTGCCGCGCCGATGTCGCCGGCCTCACCGACGGCCTGCGCGACCGCGAGGCCGCCTTGCTCCAGACCCGCGCCCGCCGCGCCGAGCTCGCCGAACAGGTCCAGCTCGCCCAGCAGGCCCTCTTCGACCTCCGCACCGCCCGCGAGAACGCCGAGAACGAGGCCCGTACTTCCGATCTCCGTTCCGACGACCTCGCTTCGCGCCTCGCCGAGGCCCGCCGCGAGGCGCAGGAAGCCGAAGTCCAGATCGCCGAGTATGAGCTCCGCCTCCGCGGCAGCTCCGACGCCAAGTCGACGGCCGCCGGCTCCGTCTCCGCCACCGACGCCGCCTATCGCGAGAAGACCGCGCAGGTCGAAGAAGCCGCCCGTCAGGTCGTCGAGGCCGAGAACCGCCTCCGCCGCGCCCGTCAGGACATCCTCGTCGCCGAAGGTGAGATGACCCGCGCCCGCGGTGACGTCACCAATCTCGAAGTCGACCTGCGTGGCTATCAGTCCCGCCACGTCGATCTCTCCGATTCGCTCACCCAGGCCAAGCAGGACCGCCTCGCCCTCGAGCAGCGCGTCACCGAATCCGGCGCCGTCGTCACGACCCGCCACGGCGAACTCCAGGCCGCGCGTACGGCCGAACAGGAAGCGACCGAGAAAGGCCGCGACCTGATCAACGATTTCCGCGCGCTGCAGCAGACGATTTCGGAGCAGGACCGTAAGGTCGCCAAGCTCTCCGCCCAGCTGGGCCTGCTCGAGCAGATGCAGTCCCGCCTCGAAGGCTTCTCTGAAGCCGCGAAGGCCGTGTTGCGCGGCGAGTTCTCCGAAGAACTGCGTTCCGGCAAGGCCTCCGCGCTCGCCGACCTCGTGACCGTCGTCGACGTCTCCGCCGCCGCCGCGCTCGAGAACATCCTCGGCGCCGCCTCCGAGGCCGTCGCCCTCGACTCCCCCGAATTCCTGCCGGGCATCGTCGCCAAGATGGGCGAGCGCCAGCTCGGCCGCGCGGTCTTCCAGGTCGAAGCCCCGCCCGCCGCCCGCTCCGGCTCCGCCGCTCCCGATTGGCTCCGTCCGGCCACCTCGGCCGTGCAGGCCAAGTCCCCCGAGCACGCCCGCCTCGTCGCCAACCTCTTCGACGGCTGCTACGTCTGCCCGTCCCTCGGCGATTTCATCGCCTGGTGGCGCGCCAATCCGGGCTTCGAATTCTTCCTCGTCGCGACCACCGACGGGGACCTCGTCGACCGTCGCGGCCTCGTCTACGCCGGCAAGCCCCGCAAGGCCGCCGCCAACGCCGGTTCCGGCGTCTTCTCCCGCGAAAGCGAGATCCGCGCCGTCCGCGCCTCGCTCGAATCCGAGAACGACCAGCTCACGACCCTCAACGAGAAGGCCCTCGGCATCCAGTCCGCGATGGACGCCAACGAACTCGACGTCTCGGCCGCCCGCGACGCCACGCAGTTCGCCGCGCAGGAGCTTTCCGTCGCCCAGGCCGACGAACGTTCCGCCCGCCAGACGCTCACCTCCGCCGACGACCGCATCCAGCGCGAAGAGCGCCAGCTCGCCGAACTGGACAACTCCAAGTCCGAAGCGCTCAAGCGCCGCGACCGCGCGCAGGAGACGCTGACGGCCAAGGACGCCCAGGTCGCCGAACTCCGCGCGACGATCTCCTCCGGCGAAGGTCAGCTCGAATCCGCGCGCGCCGAAGCCGAGCTCCGTCGCAACGCCCTCGGTGACGTCCGCCTTTCCCTGGCCGAGCAGCGCCAGCGTCTCGAACTCGTCGGCCGCGAACTCGCCGACCTCGAATCGCGCCGCGCTGAAGCCACCGCCCGCCTTAACTCCCGCCGCATCGAAGCGCAGCAGAACGAGAAACTGATCGCTGAGCTCAAGGCCCTCGCCGTGACCGCGCGCGAGACCTCCGCCCGCCTCGCCGGCGAGGTCGAAGCCGCTTCCGCGCAGCTCAACGAACAGCGCCTCGCCCTCACCGAGACCGACGCCGCCGTCGAATCGGAAGACCGTGTCCTCTCCGTCGACCGTGATCGTCTCCGCGTCGCCGACACCCGCCTCAAGGGCCTCGAAGTCTCCCTCGCCGAGCAGACCTCGCAGTGCGGTTTCATCGTCGAGAAGGTCCAGGCCGACCATCAGCTCGACGTCGCCGACGTCGACTGGCGTCTGCAGCTCTGGCTTTCCGACGGCGAACCCGAAGGCATCTCCAGCTTCGACGACCTCGAAGAGACCGATGAAGAAGGTTCTCGTCCGGCCCCGAAGGCCGTCGCCCGCCGCGGTGAGCCGACCGCCGAGGACCTCGCCGCCATGGAATCCGCCGACTGGCCGCCTCTCGTGCGCGAGATCGCCGAACTGCGCGACCGCATGGCCGGCATGGGCTCCGTCAATCTCGTCGCCGTCGAGGAATACTCCTCCCTGCGCGATCGCCATGACTTCCTCACCAAGCAGAGCGACGACCTCTGGAAGGCGAAGGAAGAGCTCACCAAGGCGATCGACGAACTCAACCAGACCTCGCTCAAGCTCTTCACCGACACCTTCGAGCAGGTGCGTAAGAACTTCAAGTTCACCTTCGAACGCCTCTTCGTCGGCGGCGCGGCCGACCTCACCATGGTCCAGGCCGAAGACCCGCTCGAGAGCGGCATCGAGATCGTCGCCCAGCCGCCCGGCACCAAGCTCCGCGGCATCACGCTGCTGTCCGGCGGCCAGAAGACCATGACCGCCGTGGCCCTGCTCTTCGCCATCTACATGGTGAAGCCCTCGCCCCTTTGCGTGCTCGACGAGCTCGACGCCCCGCTGGACGACGCCAACGTCAACCGCTTCACGGACATCATCCGCGAGTTCACCCGGTTCTCCCAGTTCGTGGTCATCACCCACAACAAGCGCACCGTCTCGGCGGCCGACGCCATCTTCGGGGCCACCATGCAGGAGAAGGGCGTCACCCGCCTGTTCTCCATGCGCTTCAACAAGGAGCGCGACGAGGCCGAGCCGACCCAGCCGGGCGGTGGGTTCACGATGGCCCGCTGAGGTCGCTTGCCTTGGGCAGGAGGTCGGCTAGGGTGGGGGAGTCATGCTCCGTCATCTCACCGCGCTTGTCTGCTTGCCGGCTTTGGCGCTCGCCGGCATCACTTTCGAGACCGATGCCCATCCCGTCAATCGGGCGGCGCCTGGCTCCAGTTACGCCGACATGCTCGCGCGGATCACGCCCGCCGTCGTCAGCGTGCGTACCGCCGAAGTGATTCCGGCCTCGGTCCTCAAACGTTACAGCGGTCGCATCGATCCGGATAAGGTCATGCAGGATGCGCAGACCGGCGAGACGCTCCTGCCCACCGGGCTGGGCTCGGGCACGATCATCCATCCGGACGGCTACGTCATCACCAACCGCCACGTGGTGCTGCAGGACAATCGTCGCAGCGTCGCCAAGACCGTCATCGTGCAGCTCGCCGATCGCCGTGAATTCCGGGCGAAGGTGCTCGGCGTCGACGCCGGCACCGACATCGCGGTGCTGAAGATCGAAGGGAAGGGCCTGCCTTACGCCCGGTTCGCCGACAGCGACAAAGCCCGCGTCGGCGACGTCGTCTTCGCCATCGGTAATCCGCTCGACGCCGGCCTCACGGTCACTTCGGGCATCGTCTCGGCCTTGGGACGTTCCGGCAAACTGGGTATGGGCATGGCCTTCGAGGATTTCATCCAGACCGACGCTGCGATCAATCCGGGCAATAGCGGCGGGCCTCTCATCGACTTCGAAGGCCGCCTGCTCGGCATGAACACCGCCATCAAGTCCGGGACCGGCCTGAGCGTCGGCCTCGGTTATTCCATCCCGTCGAACCTCATCACCGCCGTCGCGCTCGACCTCGCCAACCAAGGGCGCGTCGTACGCGGGCTCATCGGGGTGCAGGGCGAAGATCTCTCCGTCGCCGAAGCCACGAAGCTTTCGCTCGGCCAGGCGGGCGGAGTCCGCCTTGTCGTCGTCTCCGACGAACTGCCGGCGGCCAAGGCCGGACTGAAGATCGGCGACATCGTCGTGGGCCTCAACGGCAAGCCCGTCGAGAATTGGAATGAGATGCGTCTTGAGATCTCGCGCCGTCGTCCGGGCGAGGTCCTCACCTTGAACTATATCCGGGAAGGCCGCGGTGCCCTGGCCCGTCTGACGGTCGCGGAACGTCCGCTCGACCGCTGAGCATGGGGGCGCTTTCGACATTCCGGAATCTGGCCGGCGGCCGTCTGC
>RDYO01000090.1 GCA_004293385.1 Verrucomicrobiota bacterium | reverse complement strand
CGCGGGTCTGGAGGACCTGGTCATTGAAGTCCGAGAAAATCACCAAGGCGGCGTAGCGTTTTTCGCGGCGGAGGATATCGACCCAGGCGCCGACGGAACTGGTTTCGAAATTACCGGCGTAACGGGCGAGCAGCTCACGGCCGACGGGCGTCATGCGGCTCGCATCGACGGAGACGCGCGGCCCCGTCGCGGCCGGACGATGCGGGAGGGCCGAGGGGCCGCCGCCACGGACGACGCTGCCTTCGACCCAGACCTTGATCGCCGGGACGCTGAACACGTCCGCGTCGGGGAACTGCTTACGCACCTCGGCTTCGACGGCCGGGAGATAAGGAGCCATCGAGTCGGAACAATCCAGATAGACGGCGATCCGGGGCTCGGCAGACGTGACGAGCGGCAGTTCGCCGACCTTGGCTGCGTGGGCGAAGGCGGACAGCAGGGCCAGGACGGCGGTCGTGATCAAACGAGAAGGGCTCATCGGGGTGACTTCAGCCTACTCCCTTGGCCGGTTTAGACAGCAGCAAAATGTGCGCTGAGGCGAAGCCCTCAGGCGGATCGCGAAAACAGACGCCCCTCGTCGACCCGAAGGCCGCGAGGGGCGAAGACCGACGAATCCTTCCTTAGCGGGTCGGAGCGGCGCCGCGGCTGCTACCCGCACCGGAACCCGCCGGACGGAAGCGCAGGACGACATTGGCGCCCGCCGCCGTAGCCGGCGCGGACATCTCGACGGTGAAGAAGCCAGGCGTCGCCTTGTTCGGGGTCACCGAGACCACCTTGGTGCCGGCCGGGAAGCGGTTGTCCTGGATGAGCATGCCGGAACGGAGGTCGATCGAGCCGGAGATGTCCTCGATCGTCTTGGAATCCTTGGCGAGCGTGCCGACGGCCTGGATGAGCGGGGTGAAGGCGTACACCGCGCTGAGGGAGTCTTCGGTGAGCGGGACGGAGAGCGTGAGCTGCTTGTCGATCACGCGCTTCTTACGCTTCTTCTCCGGGTCCTCCGGATCGATGATCTCCTTGAAGGTCGGCATCGCCGTGAGGACGGCGCCGTCGGGGATGCCGCGTCCGCTGACGGGCATGCCGACGTAGAGGTCGTCGTAGTTGTGCAGGTCGTTGAGGGTGTTGGTGCCCTTCTTGCCGTTACCGAACTTCACCATGATGGCGCTGCCTTCGGAGGCCGAGACGCAACGCTGGAAGATCGTGCCCGGCTTGTTGCCGTAGGCGCGGGAAGTGCTGATCAGGTAGAGGCGGGGACCCTTGTTCTCGCGGGCGCCGGCGAAGGCCTTCTCCCACTCGTCTTCCCACTTACGCTCTTCGGGGAAACGCTTGTCGCCGCCGTTGTTGCAGGTGATGCGGCCGCTGGCGAGGGCCGTGAGCGGCTTGCTGAGCGTGAAGCTCACGTTCTCCTTGATCTCGGTCACCGTCGTGCCGGGCGGGATGCCGGCGCCGAGGGCCACCATGCCGACGATGAGGCCGGACGTGTCCTTGCACTGCACCACCGGCTGGCCGGAACCACCGCCGCTGGCGATGAGGGTCACGGAACGGGCGAAACCGCCGCCCTGGTTGGTACGGTCGGAGAAGACGACGGGCGGGTCGGCGCGCATGCCCTTGTCCGGCTTGTAGGCGGCGACGTTGCCGATGGCCTTGGTACGGATCTGGCGGACGCCGTCCTGGAAGTCAGAGAAGATGATGAGCGCGTCGTAAGTACGGTCATCCTTGAGGATGTCGATCCAGCCGCCGACGGAGCCCGTCTTGAAGTTGCTGGCGTACTTCTTGTAGATGGCACGCCCCTGGGTCGTGAGCTTGTTGACGTTGGTCTCCGTCGCGACGAGTTCGCCCTTGGCGTTCTTCTTGGAGCCGCTGCCGGTGGGACGATTGATGTACGGCGTGCCCTTGAACTTCTCGCCGCCGACGATCTCGTTGTCATGGACGTCGATGAAGACGCCGTTGCTGAGGTAGACGTCGGCGTCGGGGAACTTGTCGCGGATTTCGGCTTCGACGCGCTCGAGATAGGGAAGCATCGAGGCCGAGGCGTCGAAGTAGACCGCCAGGCGCTGGGAGAAGATGTTCGCACCCATGACCGGCTTCGCGACGAAGTTCTTGCCGCCGCCGGAGCCCATGCCGCGGCCGGTGCCGATACCGCCGCCGGAGCCGCCGCCGAAGCCCTTGGAGGAGCCGCCGGCCATCGCACCGGAGACCATTGAGGAAGCCGAAGCGGAGTTCGGCATGTCCGGGAGGGCGATCGAAGCGGAGGCGCTCTTGGAAGTGATGCGGGTGGTCGTCTTGGCCAGCGACTTCACGTTCTTCGGCTTGATCTTATGCTGGGTGTTCTTCACGCGCTCGCCGCCGGAACCGCCGCCCGCGCCGGTGGCGAACTGGTTGGGGTCCTTCTTGGCGTTGTCCGTGACGGTCGAGACCACGAAGGCGGCCGCGATGAAGACGAGCAAGGCGTGGAAGGCGATCGACACCGAAAGGCCGCTGGCACCGATGCGCTGCCAGAAGGACTTCTTGCCGCGCTTGGTGCCGAGGATCTCGTCGGTCTCGACCTCCTTGACGGGGGCCGGGGGGACTTCGCCAGGGGGAGGCGTAGGGGTTTCTTCGCTCATCGTTTAAAGGGGGTGGATAATCTTCCCCCCTGCCCCGCCTGCTTCAACCCTTTTTGGGCGGCCCGAGGGCCGATAACTGGCTCAAGAAATGGCTTGCGGACAGGGCAGCGTGCCATTCTTCTTCGCTTTCCACTGATTGCAGGGTGGAGCAGCCCGGTTAGCTCGTCAGGCTCATAACCTGAAGGTCGTAGGTTCAAATCCTACCCCTGCACCCAATTTCAAAGCCCTAAGGGGCAGTCACTTACGGAAGTGACTAAAAAGATGCGGATTACGCTTGAACCGGTCGAAATTAAATGCACGGTATCAGGTATTAAATTTGTCCTACGGGACAATGGGGTAAGTAAGATAAAGCAGTAAAAAACAGGCGGCTTGCATAGGGGTATGCAAGCCGCCTCCTTTTTAGGGGGTCGCTCCCCTGCCCTGGACACGAAAAAGCCCGGCTCCTTACGGACCGGGCTTCGTCTTACGTGGACGGATCGTTCAACCGCCGCCGGTCATCTTCGTGATGAGCGCGATGAGCGGGAGGAACATCGCGAGCACGATCGTGCCGACCACGACGGCGAGGAACACGATGAGGATCGGTTCGATGATGGAAGTCAGCGCGGTCACGGCGTTGTCGACCTCTTCGTCGTAGATGTCCGCGACGCGGTTGAGCATCTCGGGCAGCTGGCCGGTCTCTTCGCCGACCTGGATCATCGACGTCACCATCTGCGGGAAGACGCCGGACTGTTCGAGCGGGATCGAGAGGGGCTCACCGTCGCGCACGCGGTCATGGACGCGCTCGAGCGAATGCGCGATGACGACGTTGTCGAGGGTGTCGCGGGTGATCGTGATCGACTGCAGGATCGGGACGCCCGAGGCCATCAGGGTGCCGAAGGTGCGGGCGAAGCGGGAGACGGAGACGATCTGCACGAACGTGCCGACCTTCGGGAGACGGAAGATCATCTTGTCGAAGAGCGCCTTGCCCTTGTCCGAGGCGAGCCAGCTCTTCAGGCCGAAATAGATGCCGAAGACGGCGATCGGGGTGGCCCACCAGAATTCCGTGAGGAACTTCGAGATGCCGACGACGAACTGCGTCAGAGGCGGCATCGTGGTCTTCTGGCTGTCCAGCAGCTTCTGGAACGAAGGGACGACCTTCACCATCAGGATGTAGACGATGATGAGCGCGACGGACATGACGACGCCCGGGTACACCATCGCGGACTTGACCTTCTTCTGGATGCGCTCGGCCTTCTCGCGGAACTTCGCGAGACGGTCGAGGACCTTGTCGAGCACGCCGCCCGCCTCACCGGCGCGCACCATGTTGACGAAGAGCTTGTCGAAGACCTTCGGGTGGGACTGCAGGGCTTCGGAGAGGTTGTTACCTTGGGAGACGCTCTCGGCGATGTTGGCGAGGACGGCCTTGAAGGCGGGGTTGCGCTCCTGCTTGGTGATCAGTTCGAGGGCGCGGAGCAGCGGAAGGCCGGCGATGATCAGGGTCGCCAGCTGGCGCGTCATCACGGTCACGTCGTTCTGCGTCACCTTCGAGCCGAAGGAGAAGCCGGCCTTGGCCGGGGCGGCGGCGGCCGCGGGCTTGGCGCCGGCCGAGTCGGCGGAGAGCGTGGTGACCATCAGGCCTTTCGCCATCAGCTTCTGGCGAGCCTGCGCGTCGTCGGCGGCGTCGATCCGGCCGGTGGCCTGGGACCCGTTGCGGTCGATGGCGGTGTACTTGTAGTCGGGCATGGGAGGTGCGGGTGGGTGTTAAAGGTTAGGTGTACTTGAGGACTTCCTCGATCGAGGTGTGGCCGTCGAAGATGCAGCGCAGGCCGTCGTCGCGGAGCGGGCGCATGCCCGACTCGATGGCCTTCTGCTTGAGCACGAGGGTCGGCGCCTTCTGGGTGATGAGGGCGCGGAGCTGGTCGTTGATCGTCATCAGTTCGAAGAGACCCTGGCGGCCCTTGTAACCGGAACGGTTACAATCCGGACAACCCTTGCCGTAGTAGAACTTCTTGTTCGCGATCTCGAGGGCGTCGACGTCGAGCATGTTGACGACGTCCTTGTCCGGCTCATACGGAGTGCGGCAGGTCTTGCAGATGCGGCGCAGGAGTCGCTGGGCGAGCACGCCTTCGAGGGAGGCCGAGATGAGGAACGGCTCCAGCCCCATGTCGATGAGACGGGTGACGGCGCCGGGGGCGTCGTTGGTGTGGAGCGTGGAGAGCACGACGTGGCCGGTCAGCGACGCCTGGACGGCGATCTGGGCGGTCTCGATGTCGCGGATTTCGCCCACCATGATGGTGTCCGGATCCTGTCGGAGGAACGAACGCAACGCCGCGGCGAACGTGAGGCCGACCTGATGGTTGATCGGGACCTGCATGATGCCTTCGACCTCGTATTCGACGGGGTCTTCGGCGGTGAGGATCTTGACGTCCTCGGTGTTCACCTCCTTGAGGGCCGAGTAAAGCGTGGTGGTCTTACCGGAACCGGTCGGGCCGGTGACGATGAAGATGCCGTTCGGACGGCCGACCATCGCGCGGATGCCTTCCTTGATGTCGTCCTGCATCGAGAGGGCCTCGAGGCTCAGGTTGACGACGGTCTTGTCCAGGATTCGGAGCACGACGGACTCGCCGAACTGCGTCGGGAGCGTCGAGACACGAAGGTCGATCTGGCGTCCGCTGATGGTCGTCTTGATGCGACCGTCCTGTGGGATGCGGCGCTCGGCGATGTTCAGCGAGGAGAGCACCTTGACGCGGGCGATGACGGCCGAGGCGAGGTTCTTCGGCGGCGGGGCCATCTCGTAGAGCGAGCCGTCGATACGCAGACGGATGCGGAACTCGGTCTCAAAGGGCTCGAAGTGGATGTCGGAGGCCTTGGCCTTGACACCTTCCTGGAGGACGAGGTCGACGAAGCGGATGATCGGGGCCTGGCTGGCCTGCTTGGTGACGTCTTCGTCGGTGGCGGCCGCGGCGTCGACTTCGCCGAACTCACCGAGGAGGTCCTCCATCGAGGAGGAGGTCGCTTCGCCGTACACGCGCACGACGCCGGCCTCGACCTGGGCGGGGTCCGCCACGCCGAGCTCGATCTCACGCTGGAGGATGAAGCTCAGCTCGTTGATGACGGAAGAATTGAACGGGTCCTTGGCGAGCAAGGTCAGCTTGCCGGCTTCGTCGGCGACGGGGAGCACGACGTACTTGTGGGCCTGGGCGGGCTTGAGCAGCTTGACGAGCGCCTCGCCGGGGTCGGCGGGGACGGTCGAGTAGTAAGGCGAACCGAGATGATCGGCGATCGCCTGGAGGATGGCGCCGCGGTCGGCGTAGCCGGCGTCGACGAGGCTGTCGCCGAAGGACTTGCCGGTGGTGGTGGTCGATTCCCAGACCTCCTCGGCTTGGGCAGGCGTCACGAGGCCGGCCTCGAGGGCGATGTCACGGATCACGTCACTATGGTCGTCGAACATGGGAAAAAAGGGGTAAAGGGTTAGCGAGGGGAGACGCCGCCGCGCATGCGCTCGCGCATGGCTTCGGGGTTGAGGCAATAGCTGAAGACTTCGTCCTCGGTCACGAGGCCTTGGGAGAACAAGGAGAGGAGGTCGCTGTCGAGCGTGCGCATGCCGCGCGCGCCGCCGGTCTCGATGTCGGTCAGCAGCTGGAAGGTCTTGCCCTCGCGGATCTTGGCGGCGATGCCGTCGGTCCGGATCATGATCTCGAACGCGGCGACGCGACGGTCGTCCGTGGTGTGCAGCAGGCACTGCGAGATGACCGCGGTGAGCGAGGTCGAGAGCTGGGCGCGAATCTGGTCGCGCGCGCTGGCGGGGAACGCGTCGATGATGCGGTCGATCGTGCGGGTGGCCCCGGAGGTATGCAGGGTGCCGAGCACGAGGTGGCCCGTCTCGGCGGCGGTGACGGCCGCCTCGATGGTCTCGAGGTCGCGCATCTCGCCGATGAGGATCACGTCGGGGTCCTGACGCAGCGCGGAGCGGACGCCCTCCGCGAAGGAAGGCAGGTCCTCGCCCACTTCACGTTGGGTGATCAGGCTCTGCTTGTGCGCGTGCGTGTACTCGATCGGGTCCTCGATCGTGATGATGTGGCTCTGCTGGTTCTCGTTGATCCAGTTGATCATCGAGGCCAGCGTGGTCGACTTGCCGGAGCCGGTCGGACCCGTGACGAGGATCAGGCCGCGGGCGCGCTTGAGCAGGTCCTTGACCACGAGCGGCAGACGCAGCTGCTCGAGCGAGTACATGCCGGAAGGCAGCAGGCGCAGGACCATGCCGTAGCCGCCGTGGCCGCGGAAGGCGTTGGCGCGGAGGCGCGTCCGGTCGCGGAAGGCGAAGGCGAAATCGCAGCCGCCGTCGGCGTCGAGCGCGGCGCGGCGGGCGGGCGGGACGACGCCGAGCACGAGGGCTTCGGTCTCGGCGGCGGTGAGGGCGGGGCCTTCGACGGCGACGAGCTCGCCGTTGACGCGGAGGCTGGGGGCGCGGCCGACGCGGATGTGCAGGTCGGAGGCCCCGTTCTCGAGCATGGCCTCCAACAACTGGTTCATCGCGTAAGCCATCGGGTCAGATCACGTCGTCGGCGACGGTGGCTCCGAGCACTTCTTCGATGGTGGTCATGCCGGAAGCGACCTTGCGCTGGCCGTCCTCGCGCATGGTGCGCATGCCGGCCTCGCGGGCCTTGCGGCGCAGGTCGACGAGGTTGGAGCCGCCGTAGATCATCTCCTGGATCTCCTCGGTGATGACGAAGAGTTCGAAGACGCCGCGACGACCCTTGTAACCGCGCTCGCCGCACTTGGGGCAGCCGGCGCCCTTCATGGGCGTGGCGCTCGCGAGATCCTGCTCGGTCATGCCGATCGAATAGAGCTCCTTGGCCGTCGGCTTGTAGGGCGCGGCGCAGGCCTGGCAGTTGCGGCGCACGAGGCGCTGGGCGAGGGCGCCACGGAGCGCCGCGGACACGAGGAACGGCTTGACGCCGATATCCACGAGACGGGTCACGGCGGAGACGGAGTCGTTGGTGTGGAGGGTGGAGAACACCATGTGGCCGGTCAGCGCCGCGTTGATCGCGATTTCGGCGGTCTCCAGATCTCGGATTTCACCGATCATCACGATGTTCGGCGCCTGACGGAGCATCGCGCGGAGGGCGGCGGCGAAGGTCATGCCGACGTCGCGCTTCACCTGCACCTGGTTGATGCCGGCCATCTGGTATTCGACCGGGTCTTCGACGGTGATGATCTTGCGGTCCGGCTTGTTGATGTAGTTCAGCGCCGAATAAAGCGTGGTCGACTTACCGGAACCGGTCGGGCCGGTGACCAGGAAGACGCCGTCCGAGCCGGAGATCAGGCCTTGGAACTTGGCCTGGTCGTCGGCGAAGAAACCCAGCTCGGGCAGGCCCAGCTTGAGGCCTTCCTTGTCGAGGATTCGCATGACGATCGATTCGCCGTAGACGGTCGGGAGCACCGAGACGCGCAAGTCGATGTCGCGGCCGCCGGTGCGGGCCTGGATGCGTCCGTCCTGCGGGATGCGCTTCTCGGCGAGGGAGACTTCCGCCATCAGCTTGAGGCGGGAGATGATCGAGGGCTGCAGGCGCTTGGGCGGGCCCTTCATCTCCTGCAGCACGCCGTCGATGCGGAAACGCACGCGGAAACGCTTCTCCAGCGGCTCGAGGTGGATGTCCGACGCCTTGCGGCGGATGGCGTCGACGATGAGCGAGTTGACGTAACGGATGATCGGCGCGTCGTCTTCCTTGACGTCGCCGCCCTGGGGCAGTTCGACGGCCAGGCCGTCGTCGCCGCCCTTGCCGAGGATGTCATTGTAAGCGCCGCCGCCGCTGATGGGACCACCGCTGTAGCAGCGTGAAATGGCCTCTTTCAGGGCGTCCGGCGGGGCGAGCTTCGGGTTGAGCGGAAGCTTCAGGACGCCGGAGATGGAGTCGAGGGTCTCGGTGTCGAGCGGGTCCGAGATGGCGACGAGGAGCTCGGCGCCGTCCATCTGCAGCGGCAGGATGTTACGGGCTTCGGCCTGTTCGCGGCTGATGAGCTTGAGGATATCATCCGACGGCGACACCTGGGTCACGTCGATGAGCTCCATGTCGAACTCCTTGCTCAACGCGGCGGTGATCTGGGGCCAGGCGACCTTGCCGGTCTCGACGAGCTTGGCGATGGCCACGGTGTCGGCGTTCTGGCCGTCGGGCACGGGGGCGGAAGCGGCACGGGCCTCGCTCACGTCGGCAGGGGACACCAGCCCCTTGTCCTGAATGAATTGGATGACGTAGTCGTCGGCGGTCGTCACAGTGGGGAAATCCGGAGCGGAAGAATGGGGATAGGGGGATTGCTCCTCAAAGAGGAGAACAACGGGGAAAATGACCCTAAATCGGGGGAACTTTCCCGCAACCGCAAATTAACCAAAGATGGGCCGATTTACGCGCCCCTCAACCGATCGACCCAGACCCGCACCTGCTCCCGCAGGAAGCTGGGCTCCCCATCGTTCCAAAGCACGACGTTGGCACGCTTAACCTTCTCCACGAGAGAAAGTTGCGACGCGATACGGGCGGAAATCTCCTCATCGGACAGGCCCCGGCCGCGGAGACGGACCCGACGCACGTCATCCGAACAGGCCACGACCACGATCGAGCTGAAACCATCCGTGAGTTCCTTCTCAAAAAGCAGCGGGATTTCGACGACGTAGTCGACCGAAGCGTCAGCGGTGGCTTCACGGCGCAGGCGCGCTACTTCGGGGTGGGTGACCGACTCCAAGAAGGCCCGCTCATCCGCCTCGGTGAAGACCTTCGCGGCGATCCATTTACGGTCGGGAACACCGTGCGGATCCAGGCAGGCGGCCCCCCAGCGCTCCCGCAGGCGGCTGACGCAAACATGAGATTCCAGGACCTGACGGGCCAGCTGGTCGGCGTCGATGACGACGAAGCCCAGCTCGGCAAAGCAGGCCGCGGCGGTCGACTTGCCGCAACCGATGCCTCCGGTGAGTCCGATGACCATACCCTACCCTACCCGCCCGGCCCGATGAGGGCAAACCTCAAGCGGGGGTCGGGGAGGCTTGCAGGCCCGGCCCCGCGTCGGCGGCGGGCGCGGGGGCGGACGGAGCCGGCTCCGTCGCGGCCGGGGTCGTGGCCGGAGCGGCCACAGGAGTCTGGATCGCGCCGGTCTTGAGGATCTCCATCACATGGACGCCGTCGAGGGTCTCGTGCAGCAGCAAGGCTTCGGCGATCTTGCGATGGGCGTCGGCATTGTCGGCGATGAGCTTCTCGGCGCGGGCGTATTGCTCGCGGACGATGGTGGAGATGGCCTCGTCGATCCGGCGGGCGGTCTCATCGCTGTGGGTCTGCGTGCGCGAGATTTCGCGGCCCAGGAAGACGGTGTCGGAATTCTCGCCGAAGGCGATCGGGCCGAGGTCGCTCATGCCCCAGTCGCAGACCATCTGGCGGGCGAAACGAGTGGCCTGCTTGATGTCGCTCGAGGCGCCGTTGGAGATCTCGCCGGAGATGACCTTCTCGCCGACGCGTCCGGCCATGGCCATGCAGATATAGTCGAGCAGACGCTGGCGCGTGTAACCGAGGAGCTCCTTGGTCGGCATCAGCATCGCCATGCCGAGGGCGCGTCCGCGCGGCAGGATGGTGACCTTGTGGAGCGGCAGCGCGCCGTCGTCGATGAGGGCCTGCACGACGGCATGGCCGGCTTCGTGGTAGGCGGTGTTACGCAGGTCGGCGGCGTCCATGACGCGGCGACGTTCGCGGCCGTAGGAGATCTTGTCGCGGGCTTCCTCGATGTCGACCATCTCGACCTTCTCGCGGTTGCGACGGCCGGCGTGCAGGGCGCCTTCATTGAGCAGGTTGGCGAGGTCCGCGCCAGACATGCCGGTCGTGATGCGCGCGACGCGCTGGAGGTCGACGGACGGAGCCAACTGGAAACGCTTGGCGTGCACGGCGAGGACGGCCTCGCGGCCGCGCAGGTCCGGCAGGTCGACGAAGACCTGACGATCGAAACGACCCGGGCGCAGCAGCGCGGAGTCGAGCACGTCCGAACGGTTGGTGGCGCCGATGACGATGACGCCGGCCTGGCCGTCGAACCCGTCCATCTCGACGAGCAAGGAGTTCAGGGTCTGCTCGCGTTCGTCGTTGCCGCCGCCGACGCCGGCGCCGCGCTGGCGGCCGACCGCGTCGATCTCA
>RDYO01000089.1 GCA_004293385.1 Verrucomicrobiota bacterium | reverse complement strand
CGGACGAACTCCGGGTCGCGCCCGAAACGGTCGATGTAACGGTCGGTCTGCGCGCGCGCGCGTTCGAGCGCCGCGTAGGCCTGCTCCTTCTGACGTTCGCTGGCGCGCAGGCCTTCGAGACGCGCGACTTCGTCGCCGTAGGTCGACCAAGTGAAGGCGAGCACGGTGCAGAAGAGGATGAACGAGGCCCAGAGAAACAGCTTCTCGGTCTGAGGGTTGCGGGAAGAAGGCTCGCTATCCATGACGACCGCGCGAGTGAAAGCGGAAATTCACTACGGGGCGAGGGGAAAATGACCCGCTTACTTCGCCGTCGCGGCGACCGCCGCCAGGGAGCCGCTGAACTCCATGAAGGCCCAGACGATGACGCCGGTGACGGAGACGTAGAGCCAGACCGGGAAGACCCAGCGCGTGAGACGCTTGTGCTCCTCGAGGCGGCCGACCTTGGCCAGCCAGACGGCGCGCAGGACGAAGGGCGTGACGACGATGGCCAGGATGACGTGCGGGATCAGGATGAAGAGGTAGAGTCCCTTGAGTCCGGCCCAGACCGAAGCGGGGTCGGCCGGAGCGTAGGTGACATTGGTCCGGCCGAGGGCGACCCAGAGGTGGACCTTTGAGGCGAGGTAGACGGCGAGGAAGAGAGCCGAGGTGATGACCGCCCACTTCATGGCCTTACCGTGGCCTTCGCGGTCACCGGCCTTGATCCGGAAGATGCCGACCAGGAGGAAGACGGTGGCCAGGCCGTTGAGGCCGGCGACGGCGCGGGAAAGGAGCTCGGTGGTGGAGGCCATGCCCCAGCAGAAGGGGTTTTACGGGAAAAGCCAACCCTTCCCCGCCCCGGAGCCTCCGCCCGCCCGCAACTAATCCCTGCCCCCGTGGTTTGATAATATAACCGATGAACGCCCCACTCCTCACCCTGCTGGCGGCGACCCTCCTGGCCGCCGGCCCCGCCCTGAAGCCGGCCGACAGCGCACCCCCCGCCCAGAACAAGGTCACGATCACCGTCAAAGGTGACAAGCGGATCATCGAGTCCAACGGCATCCCGGACCATCCGGTGGCCGCCTTCCCCAACCGGGGTAACCCCAACGCCATCGCCGAGCAGAAATACCGCCTCGAGGTGCCCGCCCATCCGCAGCCGGCCACCGCGCAGCCCGGCCGCTTCCCTTACGCTTGGGGCGTCGCCCTGAACGGCGTGGTCTTCGACCCGGGTACCGCCGAAGTCTATAACGACGGCGATCGGAGCAACCCCTGGCGCTACGAGGCGCTGAAGAGCAACACCGAGATGGGCACCACCCCCCGGATCCCGGTCGGCCTCGGTATCGACCAGAATCACGGCCACGTCCAACCCAACGGCGCCTACCATTACCACGGCCTCCCGACCCTGCTCATCGCTCGGCTCTCCGGCGGCGAACCGAAGATGACCCACGTCGGCTGGGCGGCCGACGGCTACCCGGTCTATGCGATCCACGCCTACGCCCAGGCCGGCGATGCGAAGAGCGCGCTCAAGCCGATGAAGAGCAGCTACCGGCTCAAGACCGCCGACCGCGGCGGCGACGGCAAGGAGACCCCCACCGGCAAGCCCGACGGTTCGTTCGGCTTGGATTACGAATACGTGCCCGGGCACGGCGACCTCGATGAATTCGGCGGGCGCACGGGCGTGACCCCGGAATTCCCGCAGGGGACTTATTATTACGTGCTGACCGAAGAGTTCCCCTTCATCCCGCGCAAACTCAAGGGCACCCCGGATCCTTCGTTCAATAAGATGCGCATGGACGCCCATGCCAACCTCGGCGGCCAAGCCGGCCCCGGAGCCAAGGGCAAAGGGAAAGGCAAGAAGGGCCCGCCGCCTGGCGGCTTCGACGGCCCGCAGTAATTGGCCGGAAACTCATCCGTGCATCGTGGTAGGGTCAGCACTGCGTGCTGACCGAGTTTTCCTGACCCTAGGTTGGCACGCAGTGCCAACCCTACCTCGATACAACGGCGGCCACCTAGGCGGGTCCGCTCAGGCGCCCTGCTTCGGATCGAACTTCTTCTTCGGCTCTTCGGCCGCCGGCTTGCCGGCCGGCCTGGCGCCCGGATTTCCGGGCAGGCTGAAGCCGCGGCCTTCGACGAGCTGCAGGCGACGACGGACGTCGGCCGGCAACTTCTCGACGGCGGCCTGGTCGGTGACGTCGCCTTCGAAGATTGTCTTGCCGTCACGGTCCTTCACGACCGCCCGCTTCTTGCCGTCTTCCTGCTGGATCGTGACCGAGCCCTCGGCGTCGGAGGCCATGGACGTCGAGGAACTCTTCGCCCCGCTGCCGAAGCTGAACGAGAATGAATGCGAGCTGGTATTGCTCGACCCCGCACGGGCACGCAGTTCATCGACCGAGGGGATGTTCGAACGACCGCCAGGCGCGGGCAGCACGCCGGCCTGCAGGTCTTGCAGCTGCTTGAGGAGTTCCGGCGGGATCACGCCGCCCGGACCGACGATGGTCACGCCCGGCGGGAGGCCTCGGGGCGCGGCACGGGCGCCGTCCTTGGCTTCGGCTCGCGGCTCGCGGTCGGCACGGGTGGTCAGCGTGAGTTCGACGACCATGGGCTCAGGGCCGCGCTGGAGCGTGAGCTTCACCTTGTCGCCGGGCTGGCGCGTGCGCACGAGCGCGCGGAATTGGTCTGCGTTGAAGAGCACCTGGTCGTCGAGGCGCGTGAGGATGTCGCCTTCCTCGACCTTGCCGAGGGAGGGGCCCTTCGGGTCGATGAAGCCGACCACGATGCCGACGCCGGCGGGCACGGAGGCGACCGCTTCGTCGCGTGGGCCGACGTTGAGGCCGGCGTAAGCGACGCCGGTGACGGCGGGCTTGGCGGCGGAGCTGGCCGGCTCCTTGTCCTTGGCCTCCGCCGTGCCGAGGAGGCCGGCGAGCAGGAGCATGTGGAGCGGAATCTGGCGGAACGTATTCATGGTGGTCCTTTAAGAGATGAGCGTCAGGGGTCGGCGGATTTGTTCAATGCGTCTCCAACGGCAGCAGGGTCAACCGGTCATTGGGACGATAATCGATGAGGTGCGTCTGGGTGCGCGCGTCCTCCCAGCGGGTGGTGTCTTCCCAGCGCACGCGCACGGGACGGGCATACGAGCCGTCGGCGAGTTCGACCGGGCGGAACAGCTGGACTTCCGGGCGCGAACGATCGGCGCGCACGAGCTGGTAGGCGGGCGCCGCCGGCTCGACGGGCTCCGCGAGGAAGACGAAGGCGGCGAGCGCGGCCGCGGCGGCGGCGAAACCGGCCGACCAGGCGATGACCACGCCGCGTCGCGCCGCAGGCACGGCGAGCTCCGCGTCGATACGGGCCGCGACGGCGGGGCCGGGCGGGCGCGGACGCAGGGCGCGGAGGGCCTGCTCGAGGTCGTGGTCGGGATCAGTCATGGGTGCGGGCGGTGATGTTTCGGCGCAGGGCCTCCATGGCATAGCGCCACCGCGAAGCCGCGGTGTTCGGAGAAATCGAAAGTTGCTCGCCGATCTCGTCGAAGGTCAGGTCGCCCCAGACCTTGAGGACGACGACTTCGCGCTGCTCGGCGGGCAGGAGCTTCAGCGACTCGGCGAGCGCGGCGAGGCGCGGATCGGCCTCCGGCTCGAACCAGCCCACGGTGTCCATGTCGTCGCCGACGATCTTCTCGCGCGAGGCCCGACGATCGGAACGTCGCAGGAGATCCAACGCGGAGCGCCGGATCGAAGTCACGACCAGGGCGTTGGGATTGCCGGGCAGGTGACGTTGATGTTTCCAAAAGCGAACAAATGCCTCCTGCACGACGTCGTCCGCGTCGGCCTCGCTCCGGGTCCACTGGCGCGCGATGAGCCGGAGCCGGGCGCCGTTTTCGGCGAACCAGGCCCGCCAGTCCTGAGCGGAATGGGCGTCGTGCATGCTTGTTACAAAGAAAGCGGACCGCGGGGCGGTTTTTGTCTCCCGAGACACCGACTTTAGGGGGGCGCCCTAAAGCGTCAAAGCAGTTGCGATTCCTCCCCACCCCTCCTAACTCCCTCCCAGATGCCCGCACCCTCCGTCCAGCCGCCTGCGAACGGTCTTTTCCGTTCCCTGATCCGCTGGTTCGATGCGGACTATATCCCGGAAGGAGCCGAAGCGCTGCGCCAGACCCCCAAGCAGGTCGACTGGCCCCGCTCCATCCCCTTCGTCGTGCTCCACCTGGCCTGCTTCGGGGTCATCTGGGTCGGCGCCAGCCCCATCGCCGTCTGGACGGCCGTCGGCCTCTACTTCTTCCGGATGTTCGCGATCACGGGCTTCCTGCACCGCTACTTCTCCCACAAGACCTTCTCCACCTCCCGCGCCTTCCAGTTCGTGATGGCCGTCTGGACCGCCCTGGCCGTCCAGCGCGGCGCCCTCTGGTGGGCCTACACGCATCGTCACCACCACAAGCATTCCGACGAAGAGGAGGACAAGCACTCGCCGGTGGTCGACGGGTTCTGGTGGTCGCACATCGGCTGGATCACCTCGAAGAAGAACTTCCCGACCGACTACTCGAAGATCCCCGACCTCGCGAAATACCCCGAGCTCGTGTTCCTGAACCGCTTCGACATCTTCATCCCCCTCCTCGCCGCGGCCGCGACCTACGGCGCCGGCGCCTGGCTCGGCGCCCACGGCTACGACACCAACGGCCCCCAGCTGCTCGTCTGGGGCGTCATCTCGACCGTCGTGCTCTTCCACGGCACGGCCTGCATCAACTCCCTCGCGCATGTCTTCGGCTCGAAGCGCTTCAAGACGACCGGCGACGAATCCCGCAATTCGTTCATCCTGACGCTCATCACCCTGGGCGAAGGCTGGCATAACAACCATCACCGCTACCAGGCCACGACGAAGCAGGGCTTCTACTGGTGGGAATTCGACCCGACCTACTACGCCCTCAAGGCGATGTCCTGGACGGGCCTGATCTGGGGACTCAAAGGCGTGCCGGACTCGGTCTACGAAGAAGCCGAGCGCACGAAGGCCGAGGCCGTTTCGCCGCGTGCGTGAACGCATCGCGATCGTCGGCTCCGGCGTGAGCGGCCTCGGCTGCCTGCGCTTCCTGGCCGCCCACCACGACGTGACGGTCTTCGACCGGGACCGTCGCCCCGGCGGCCACGCCCACACGATCGACGTCGCCGAACCCGGCACGGGCCGCGCCCTGCCGATGGATACGGGTTTCATGGTCTTCAACGAGGTGACGTATCCGCACCTCTGTCGTCTGTTCAAGGAACTGGGCGTGAAGCCGAAGAAGACGTCGATGTCCTTCGCCGTCCGCCACGACCCGACCGGACTGGAATGGTGCGGCAGCTCGCTCAACCACCTCTTCGCCCAGCGTCACAACCTCTTCAGCCTGCGCTTCTGGAAGCTGCTCCTGCAGATCAATAAGTTCAACAAGCTCGCCAAGACCGAGTGGCGCTCGACCGAGGCCGAGACGACCTCGCTCCGCGACTGGTGCGCGCGCAAGGGACTCGGCCAGGACTTCCTCGATCTCTACCTGATCCCGATGTCGGCCGCGGTCTGGTCCACGCCGGCGGAGAAGATGCTCGGCTTCCCCGCCGCGGCGCTGATGCGCTTCTTCCACAACCACGGCTTCCTCGGACTCGACACGCAACACCAGTGGCTGACCCTCGAAGGCGGCTCCCGGACCTACGTCGAGGCGCTGCTCAAGGCGCACCCCGCCGACTTCCGTTTCGGCCAAGGCGTGACCGGCGTCCGCCGCGACGGCGCGCAGGTCATCGTGACGACCGCCGCCGGCGAGGAACGCTTCGACCGCGTGATCATGGCTTCGCACGCCGACACGACGCTCCGCCTGCTGACCGACGCCGACGCCGAAGAACGCCGCCTGCTCGGCGCCTTCGCCTATAATCAGAACGACGCCATCGTGCACACCGACCTGGCGCCCCTGCCCCGCTCGCCCAAGGCGCGCTCGTCTTGGAACTACCGTACGTGGGCCAAGGACGGCGGCCTGGCGACGTCGACCCACTACTGGATGAACTCCCTGCAAGGGCTCACGGACAAGGGCGACTTCGTCGTGACCATCAATCATCCCGAGCAGGTCGACCCGGCCAAGGTGATCGTGACGATCCCGACGGAGCATCCGCTCTTCTCGCTCGACGCCGTCGCCGCCCAGGCGGAGATTCCGGCGCTCAACGCCCGCCCAGGCGCGCGCGTGCATTTCGCCGGCGCCTGGCAGCGCTACGGCTTCCATGAGGACGGTTTCTGGTCCGCGCACCGCCTGTGCTCGCAGCTCCTCGGCCGCGACGCCTGGGCCGCCTGATCAGAAGGTCAGCTTCTGCGCCTGCCGCTCGAAGCCTTCCGCCTGGAAGAGCGGCTCCGGCTGCATCTTCACGAGGTCCGCGACATAACGGTCCGGCACGCGCTCGAGGCGCGTGTTGTAGAAGGTCGCGATGTTCGCGTGATAGGCGCGCGCGAGCGCGATGCGGTCCTCGGTCTCGACGAGGTTGCGGCTGAGCTCGGCGAAGACCGTCTGGGCTTTGAGGTCGGGATACTGCTCCGCGACGGCGAGGAGCGTGGGCGCGACCGCCGTGGGGCGGCCGCCGGCCGCCTGCGCGCGGAGGGCGGCGACGAGCGTCTGCAAGGAGGCTTCGTGGGCGCGGAATCCCTGCACGCAGGCCACGAGCGGCGGGATCAGGTCGGCGCGACGCTTGAGCTGCACGTCGATGAGCGAGTAAGCCTGGCGGACGCGGTTACGCAGGCCGGTGATGCTATTGAAAACCATCCAGACCCACCCCGCGCCGGCGGCGCACAGGTAGAGGAGCAGGCCCACGAACAGGCCGATCGGGGCGACGTCCGGCCGGGCGCCGGCGAAGAGGACCGCGCCGAAGCCGGCGGCGAAGGCGGCGCCGAGGAGGTTCCAGATGATGAAGGCCGTGGCCTTGCCGTCGCTGATCTCCTGCGACTTCCGCGGGGTGATGATGAACATGTCCGCCTTGTCCTCGTGCTTGATCTGGGCGGCGACGATGTCCGGTCGTTCGCTGGCGCGACCGCGGACGAACAGGGGCGTACCGACGACGAGTCCGTATTCGGTGAAGCTGCGGCGACCGGTCGAACCCTCGACGGCGTCCGACGGGCCTTTGTCGTAATACAGCGGGTCGCCTTCGTCGACGTCGCGGTCGAACATCGTGAGGGTCTCGAGGTCGGCGCCCTCGGGATTGACCCAGACATAGCCGGTCTCGTCCTGAATGTAGAAACCGCCCTGCTCACCGCCCGAAGCGACGGTGTCGCTGCCGGTGTCGATCACCGTGCGCGTACGCGTGCGCCCTTTGTCGTCGGTATAGGTCTCCGTGCGCCGGCGGCGCCAATGTTCGCTGACCGACCAGCTGTAGAGCACGCACGGCCGCTCGGCCAGGTAGCTGATGAAGGGATCGCGGCGGACGCACACGCCCTCGAGCTCGACCTCGCCGACGAAGACGCCGAGGGCCTTCGAGACCGGCGTGTCATCGAGCAGGCGACGCTTCCGGCCCGCGTTCAAGGCCAGCAACAGGCAGCCCGCGGAACACCCTAAGGTCAGTAATCCAGCTCCTGCGAGGTCTTGGGCCACGGAGCTCGTTATGCCCGTGACCCTCGGTTTAGCAAGGTTTCGAGACGGGGACGCTTGCGCCCGTCCGGGTTGCATCCACCCTGCAGGCCGATGCCCCGACTGTACGACGCAGAAGTGATGCACGCCCGGCTCTGGCCGAAGCGGCATGACTTCACGCACGCGGCCTTCGCGTTCTCGGTCAACGCCGCCGCGGTCGACGCGGTGAAGGGCGGGCGGCTGATGCTCGGCCGCACCTGGTCGCCCTACCGCTTCCGCGACGGCGACTTCCTCCCGGCCGGCGAGGTCTTCCAGCCGGAGGGCGTCCCGCAGGCCTTCGCCGGCGCCACGCTCGCCGACCGCTTCCGCGCCTTCGCCGCCGCCCATGGCGAGCCGCTCCCGGCGCACGCCGTGATCCGGCTGGTCGCGATGCCGCGCTCCTTCGGGAAATCTTATAATCCCGCGGTCTTCATGATGGCCACCGTCGACGGCGTCCTGACCTGCGGGATCGCCGAGGTCCATAACACCTTCGGCGAACGCAAGGCGTGGTTCCTCGGCCGGGCCTGCCTCCGCCATGATTTCGACGGCGACGCCTACCTGCGCCTGCGCGCCCCGAAACGTTTCTACGTCTCGCCGTTCTCGGCGCTGGACACCGAGTTCGAGTTCACGCTCCGCCTGCCGGACGGACACCTCGCGATCACGGTCGACCACTATGAAGGCGGCCAGAAGACGCTGACGAGCGCCTGGACGGGACGACATGTGCCGCTCACCGACGCGCGCCTGCTCTGGCTGACCGTCAAGTCGCCTCTGCTCATCCTGAAGGTCATCGCCCTGATCCACCTCCACGCCGCCTGGCTGTGGTTGGTGAAAAAACTTCCTTTCCGCCGCAAGGGAGACGACATTCCCCTGCAGCGCAACCTGCGGCACCCCACCTCCGAACTGACCGGCCGACATGACTAACTCTTCCCCCGCCGCCGGCTCCCTTGCCCGCCGCCTCGTCCTCCCCGAGCTCGCGAAGCTCACCAAAGGACGCCTGGTCCTCCGCCTGCCCGAAGGCGCGGAGCTCGTGCTCGGCGACCCCCGCGCGACCGGTGGCGCCCGCATGGAGGTCCGCGACGAGAACGCCTTCCGTCGCATCATGCTGGCCGCCGACATCGGCCTGACCGAAGGCTACATGGAGGGCGAATGGGACTCCCCGGACCTCAACGCGCTCATCGGCTTCTTCATCGAGAACATCGACCAGACCCCGGGCATGTCCGGCTCGGCCCGCAAGGCCATCGGCGTCGGCCTCTTCCGCATCGCCGACCGCATCGGCCACCTCCTGCGTCCGAACGACAAGAAGATGGTGCGTCGCAACATCTCGGAGCACTACGACGTCTCCAACGACTTCTTCCGCCTCTTCCTCGACCCGTCGATGATGTACTCCTCGGCCCGCTGGGAAGGTACGGACTCCCTCGAGCAGGCGCAGGCCAACAAGAACGACTCCCTCTGCCGCTTCCTCCAGCTCAAGCCGACGGACCACGTCATCGAGATCGGCACCGGTTGGGGCGGCTGGGCCCTGCACGCCGTCAAGAAGTACGGCTGCCGCGTCACCTCGCTCACCATCTCGCAGGCCCAGCACGACCTCGCCGTCGAACGCGTCAAGGCCGCCGGCCTCTCGGACCGCATCACCGTCAAGCTCGAGGACTTCCGCGACCACCAGGGCACGTATGACAAGTGCGTCTCCATCGAGATGATGGAAGCCCTCGGCCATAAGTACCTGCCGGCCTTCTGCGCCTCGATCGGCCGCCTGCTCAAGCCCGACGGCATCGCCGCCTTCCAGTACATCACCTGCCCCGACAGCCGTTACGCGCAGTTCCGCGACGGCGTGGACTTCATCCAGAAGCACATCTTCCCCGGCTCGCTCCTGCTTTCGATCAACCGCGTCGGCGACCTCATGACCCAGGAGAGCGGCTTCCAACTCGACCGCCTCGAAGAGTTCGGTCGCGACTACGCCCGCACGCTCGACGCCTGGTGCCAGGCCTTCGAAGCCAAGCTCGACCAGGTGCGCGCCATGGGTTTCGACGAACGCTTCATCCGCAAGTGGCGTCTCTACTTCCGCTACTGCCAGGCCGCCTTCGAGCATCGCAACATCGGCGTCGTCCAGGCCGTCTACGTCCGCCCGAACCGCAAAGGTTGAGCGCGAAGCGAGATTTGGCTTCGCGAGGGGGCACGTGGGCATGGTGACACGTGGGCAAGGTGAGCAGCCTGAATCAAAGGGAAACCGGAGACTGGTTGGTTAGCTGGGACATCATGCCCGCAGCATCCTTCCCGGTTTCCGGTCTACCCTTGAATTCGTGCACCTGTCTCGAGGTAGGGGCAGCACCGCGTGCTGCCCTAGCCCCTTCACCGCAGGGCGAACCCTGGGTAGGGGCACGATTCATCGTGCCCTCCTGATCATCCGGACCTCCCTGCCCCCGCACCCGCAAATCTGCTTAATATTATACAAAGCCTGCGTTTTATAACAATAATATGGCATGAAAGGAACTCTATCTGACCAATTAAGCATATATACCCCATAGCCCTTCTTAAACCCTTCATGAAACTGCTCAAAGCCTCCCTCCTCCTCGCCGCCGCGGCTAGCTGTTCGACGGCCGACGCCTATCCGCTCACGCCCTTCACTAGTCCGATCACAATCACCAACCGTTCGCCGATGACCTGGTTGATGTTGGAATGGAGTCCCTCCGACGGGTTCAGGCATAGGACCGACGGAAGCACCGACGTGCTGTATTTCACATCGGCACGAACGAACATGATGGGGTCGTCTCCGGCGCAGATCGCATCTTGGGTCAATGGAGTTAACATCACTACTGGTACGGTAGCTGCCGGCACGACCGTCGACAGCTCAACCAACTTGGGCATCTTTCGTAGTTTTAACCCAACAAGCGGACTGACCAACGCCTACTTCGGCATCAGCTATATGGTCAGTGCCGGAAACTATAACTACGGATGGATTAAGTTCTCGAACAATGGGCTTACCTTCATCTTGGAGGACGCCTACATGAATCCGACGGTCAACGCAGCGACCACGATTGGCGTCTCGTTTATCGGCGTCTCCGACATCCCCGACTGGTTGTCCTCGGTGAACAATCAGAACCGCGTCTACGCCGCGGGTACCACGCTCGCCAGCCTGCCGCTCGAAGGCGCCCACCATCGCCCGATGATGTCCTTCGACCGCATGGGCAAGGACGCCCAGTTC